>JAUILF010000005.1 GCA_030433135.1 Bacteroidia bacterium
ATCAAAATCAGATCACCATGAACAAGTCACTCATTCTGTTAATTATTCCCCTCTTCTTTTCACTGGCGCAAATGAATGCACAAACCACCTATACCATCGGTGACACAGAATATATCTATGGGCAAACCTACGAGACCACCGGTATGCCAAAGGTCAAGCGAAGCAGTGCGAACCGGCAAGCCTTTCTGGATAGTCGGGGTCTTGAACATGTACCTTATGGTTACGAGGTCGATCACATCATTCCTCTATCCAGGGGAGGCACAGATTCGCCATTGAACATGCAACTCCTGACGATCGAATCACATGCACGAAAAACAGCAATGGAGCGCTCTTCCAGTTCGATCTTTTATACCAATCCGTCTTTCCCATCTTCTAGCTTTGGATCGACATCTGCTCGCATCATGCAGACAGGTCCCAGGGGAGGGCAATATTATATCAACAGTTCGGGGAATAAGGTCTATTCACGAAAGTGATCGGATCCGTTGTAAGTCAATCAAGATCTTAGTTAAAGTGCAATTTTGTTGCACTATCTCGATCCATCTTTGCCATGCATCAAATCAAACACCATGACCATCTCCCAACGCGCTCAACGATTCTGGACCTGGTTTGACACCGCTCGTTTTGGTCTGTCCTTCATGCATGAAGTGCAAGCTGAAGAGCAGGAGTCCATGCTTATGAACCTGTATTCAGCACTGCAGGAATATTATCCTGGACTGACCTTTGCCATTAAGGTGGAAAAGGATGGATCATCTGCTCACCTCATCATTTATGATGATGGAAAGCCTGTTTCCAAACGGCGCAACAAGCAGCTTTTTCAGCATTGCCTTTCCTTCTCCGGGTGGACGTTTGGAATGGCGAGTGGGAACCCCTTATTGCAGGATCTGCCAGACCTGACAGATGAGCTGGAGAATTGCAAAGGTGTCTATGTAGACTTGCTGGCCGTTCATGCATCTGATGAAGACCCTCGTTTTCTGATCTTCATCTATGTGCCAGCGCAATGGGAGAGGGGGTTCCGGGCTCACCTTGAATATCTGGTTCGACTGTTTATTGGCCCGGAAAGATTTGAGTCTCTGGTCCACAGCGTCGTCTTTGCCCCAGCGGGAAAGACGCTACCCAGGGGGTGCGTTCCGATCGGCAAACTCCAATCCTGGGTGAGCAGGATCCAGTCAGCTCATCTGGTATCACAAGATCCGATACCCTTGTATCGGGACCAGATAGAAGAGTTGAACTGAATAATTCGCCTCTACCATTTGTCATTTAAAACATGATCATCATGACACAGCAGAAAAAAAAGACCATCCACAACCTCATTATTCTGGATGAAAGCGGATCCATGGAAGCCATCAAACAGGAGACGATCTCCGGGTTCAATGAGCTGGTTCAGACTATCCGCAACAGCCAAAAGGAATTTCCTTATCAGGATCATTTTATCACCCTTGTCACATTCAATGGCAAAGGTGTTCGCAACCTGATCGTTCGTCAACCTGTGGCCAGTCTGCAACCGCTGGATGAACAGCGGTATCGCCCGGATTCCATGACTCCATTGTTTGACGCGATGGGCTTCAGCCTCACTGAGCTGGACCATGCCATTACTGGACAACCGGATACCTGGTCACTAGTCACTGTGCTGACCGATGGGATGGAAAATGCCAGCAGGGAATATTCTGGTAAGGCTATCCGTGACCTGGTCACCCGACTGGATGAGGGCAATTGGACCTTTACCTATATCGGCGCCAATCATGATGTCGCTCGTATGGCTTCCGATCTGAGTATCACCAACCATATGCAATGGCATTCCGATCAGCAGGGATCAAAGGAAATGTGGGCCAAAGAGCGTCATTCCCGGATGGCCTTTTCGATGCGGATGGACAGTGGTTCCTCTGCCGAGGAATTGAAAAAGGAGTATTTTGATGTTGATGAAAAGCCGGGAGACCTCAATGCTAAATAGCTGCGTTATGATTCCCTGATCCCGTAAGAAATATGCCATGATCGATATCGAACAACTTTATAAGTTACCCTATCTGACCTTTCCAACAGTGGTGAGGGAAGCATTACGGGCCTACCCCTTTGAAGGTTCGTGGAGTGACGAAGGAGAATTCTCAGTTGACCTGTCATTTTCAGATGGCTTTACCAACATGCTGAATGAAGCGAGTGTGGACCTGCAGGACTTCTTTTTTGATCGTTTGATGGAGATCATCCGGGACTATACGGGGGGGCACCAGTTCCATCGATTTGCTACAGGAGAAATTACAGTGAATGAACAGGGACTCAAGGTGACCAAAGACGAATTTATCCCGGCGGATATGTACGACGTTCCCCGCAAGGAAAAGGTGATCTGGAAGGTCAGACCTCCAGTAGAGCTGCTGGTGCCTGGGGCAAGGGTCCGATTTGATCTGATCTCTTCCGAGGAGATCAGTTCCACTGCCGTTCAGTCCATCACCTGGGAAGGTCCTGATGGAAAAGCCCCGCAGGCATTCGGACCCTGGGCAGCAGAGCTCATACGGGTCTATGGCACAATGGGTTCAGGGCTTGCTGAGAAGATGCTCCCAGACATCCCGGATAGTCTCGCCAGTATTCCGGAGCTGACCGGCTCCTGGGCATATGCCTCCCTGGGTGGCACCTATGATCTGGCTCTGGAAATGCTCCTTACAGTGGAGTTGGGCGGGAGCAAGACCGAAAGCTGGGAGGATGTTGCACCTTTTGAATATGTTGACCTGCAACGCTGACGCATGAAACAATTACGTTGCTTCGCAATTTTCCTACTGTATCTCTTGGTCGTGCCGGTCTGGGGGCAATCCCTCTCATTGCTCACCTGGAACATCCAGAATATGGGTCGTTCCAAGAGCCATGCAGAGATCGAGGTCATGGCACAGATCATCAAAGAGGCCGATATTGTTGCTGTTCAGGAAGTGGTGGGCAAAGATCCGGCCGGTGTCCAGGCAGTAGCACGTTTGGTTGATGCTCTTGATCGCACCGGGGCCGATTGGGACTATAGCGTCAGTGAGCGGACCAGCGGTACTTCACATGAGTCAGAACGGTATGCCTTCTTGTGGAAGACCTCCAGGGCCAGTCTTATTGGACGTCCCGGCCTTGTCAGCGAACTTGCTGATCTGGTGGTTCGGGAGCCTTTTGTGGCTCGCTTCCGGACAAAGGCAGGTGATCTGGTGCTGGTCAATTTCCACGCGGTGCCTTACAACAAGCAACCTGAAAGAGAGATCAAGGTGGTCCGTAGCCTGGCTGGTGCATTTGGTGAAACACCTGTGGTGTTTCTTGCCGACTGGAATGTGGTCGATCACCATACGGTATTCAACCCCCTTCGAAAAACAGGGTATCGGTTCGCGGTACAGGGACAACTGACGACCCTGAAAAGGGATTGTGCAGGAGGTCAGTACAAAAATCACGGTATTGACAATATCTTCTATCCTTCTGTATTCGAGCCGGTCAGCTCCGGTGTTTTAGACTTTGTAGGAGATTGTCACCGATCGGATGAAGCGCGCAAGATCAGTGATCATCTGCCGGTATGGTTGGAAGTGAGGCAGGTGGTGCGGCCATAGTCAAAAAGTGTTCTTGAACGATGAATGTGACAGTTGATCTTTTCTTCAATTCGTATCTTAACTTGCTATGATCGCTAAGAAAGTGGAATAATAATTAGCATAAAAGGTAACATTAATTGAAAATTAGCGTTTAAGTGAATATATTTGCATCCCTGATCGATCTGAGTGATGAGTTGCCTACTTCAAGAGTTCGGTATTACACGATCCAGATCGAAGGGGAGGAGCACAGTGTGTTTGAGCAGTTTATCCTCCGGTATCAACAGGATCCATTGCTTTCGGAAGAGTTCAATGATCTTATGGCCTGGATAACGATCAGGATGGGTGAGCAACGAGGAGCATTGGAGCGTTTCTTTCGCCATGAACGAATGGCCAAAGCCTTGCCCCCACCCCCACGATATTTGGAGATCAGCTATGAACAACAACTTAGGCTGTACTGTATACGGATCATTGACAGGATCGTTATTCTGTTTGATGGTGCTGTTAAAACCGCAGCCACAGCGCAGGAGTGTCCTTTCGTTGGACCTCATTTTCAGAGGGCTAACCAGTACGCTGAAGCAATTGATCAAGCGATGAGGACAGGTGAAATATGTATTTGTCCACACCGAGGTGATCGACTACTGTATCCAAATGGTTTTGAACTAATGATCAGAATATGAAAAGTATTATCCATAATGCGGTGAAGAACATCCCAGAGGAGAATCGCATTTTTATTCGAAAGCAGGGTGAGATCGCAGATCACATAGAAGTCTTACTCGAAAAAAAGGGTTGGTCGCAAAAAGACTTGGCGAAGGCTATGAAGAAGACTGAAGCGGAGATCAGCAGAATGCTCAATACGCCTCAGAACCTGACGTTAAAAACGTTGGCTCGGATTGAAGCAGCATTAGGGGAAGAAGTAATCATCGTCCCAAAGCGACCGCAATATTCAAGTTTTGTATGGCAGACCAGATCGATCCAGCAAGAAGAACGGATCATGTTGGGACAATTTAATTTTTCAAACAGTATGCGCGTGACCCAAAAACAATTTGGCATAACGAGAAAAGAAAACTCTTTCCTGCAGGAGATGTACATGAATCAATGAGTGGAATGAATCACTATGACAAAGCCTGAACAGAAAAGACACCTTCAGCCTGAAAAGATCCGGTTGCTAGACTTTCGATTACTGACAGGTCGATTGGATAGTCGATTGGATTTTGATCCTGAGAAGACTTCAGGGTATGGGTTTTCTGTAGACTTTGATATGCAATTTGACCTGAAGCACAAAGGCATTAAGGCAGACTTTCATATTTCTCTTAAAAGTCAATCAGAACTGGAACGCGAAGAGGCAGAAGCGGAGTACCATTTGATCTTTGCCTATCATGTAGAGAATCTTCTCGATCTGGTGCATATTCAGAAAGATAAAACTCTACAGGTAGATCATCAATTAGCCAATGCCATTTCATCTATTACTTACTCAACTGCACGAGGCATTCTGATCGCACGCTTCCAGGGTACAGCGTTTCGGGATTTCTATTTACCCATTGTTGATCCGAATACACTTTTTGAGAATAAGAATCACGGCTCTGATGATTCCGTCATTGAATCTTAAGTGAACCATTCGGTATAATTTAACTTCTCATTGTTCTTTTTCAACAGCTTTCTGGTATTGTGCCCACAGCAATTGAATAAGTTTGGAAAAAACAGATCCCATCGACCCTTTCGCTGGTCCCGCCGCCATTGAGCTGATCTTTCCCGACCTGGAGGATCAGCCTCTATCGTTCAGCCTGGCATTTATCAGGGCATTGGACCAGAGTTGCCGTCATCTCGATGTCCAATATCTGGCCGCTTTTCTTTTTAATGAGCCCTATTTAGCTTCACTAGACCTGGTTCCATTCCTGCGTGGACTTGAAACGTTGATCGAGTTTGCACGAGGAGAAGGAGCCCGTCAAATGATCCCCAGACAGATCCGCTGTGCTCATTGCAAGCCCGGGGTGGCTGGTGTGCAATATGCAGATCCGAATATTCCTGAGGAAAACGAGATATCCATCGCCTTCATTTTTGAGGAGGAGAAGGGCAAGTTGAAAGAGGTGCTGGAGTGTCGGGCGGTGTGTTAACCTCCCGCCAGGGGGCGGACATACACCCCAACCCCTCTCCCCTGATGATTCGGGGGAGAGGGGTTGCTTTTTTGTCAAAATTGGACCTAGGACAATTTGTGAGTGCAAAAAAATTGCACTCCTTCATTGTAATTTTAAGGAGACAATGACAGATCATGAACCGTTCTATCCTGCTTATCCTGCTTTCCTTTTTCGCCTGTAAAACAGATTCCACGGAGGACACGGCCGAGTTGCAAGCCACTTTGCAAGCCGAGAACGAACAAGAACAGGCTTTGCTCGATTCGGTCCGCACCGCAACAATTACATCTTATCTGGATTCGCTTGCAGCTGCAATGCCCGAACAGCCTGTTCCTCTGGCAGATCTATATGAACGGGCCAGTGAAGGAGTCTATCTGATCATTGCCGTAGACCATATTGGTAATGTATCCCAGGGGACCGGATTCCTGATCAATGCCAGCGGTCTGTTGGTAACCAATTACCATGTCATTAAAGACATGATGGAGGGAGCAATTGTCTACGATCAGGAAAAGTATGTCTTGATCGATCGGGTGATCCGACAGGATACGCTAAATGATTGGGCCGTCATAAGGGTGATGCCGGGACTGCCTCCCGGTGTAGTTCTCCCCATCGCCCGGGAGATGCCTCGAATCGGAGAGGAGTGTTTTGCCATCGGCAATCCTTGTGGCTTAACCCAGACCCTGTCCACAGGTGTGGTTTCCGGATACCGTGGTCCAGAACGGCTGATCCAGACGACAACGGAGATCACCCATGGCAGCAGTGGTGGCCCCCTGTTCAACCGCCGTGGAGAAGTGATCGGTATCACGACCAAAGGTATTGGTGAAGCCAACCTCAACTTTGCAGTGAATATCGGCCAGCTGAAGATCGACGACCTCTTTGACTTTCCAGTACCCCATTTGAACGTATATGCAGACTTGCCTTTTGCCGGGAAGGTGCGGACCTGTCTTGACAAGTATTATCGCGCCCGGATATCCGGCGAAACCGACCAGTTGATCAACTGCTATGCCCCAATGGTAAACCAACATTTTCACGAATATGCCCTGTCACCAGTCGAGGCCGCTGCAAGCGACACCGAGGAGCGCTGGTCCGGCCGGGATATTCCGGTAGCCTATGAGCCCCAATGGGACCAGATCATTATCGATGCTCTGGAGGATGGGATCGCCATTCGGCTTCCAGTCGTTTATTCTGCCATTGACCGGACCGGGGAAGGATCCAGACAGGAAGATCGTCTCTATCAGTTTGAGCTGGACAGCCTGTACAGGATCCGTCGGGTGGAGATGCTGGAATAAGTGAAAATCGCGAACCTCATTCAGCCGCTCATCCTGCTCAGCACCTGCCGGTAGAATGGACTATGCTGCAGTGCAGGTTCATATCCCAATAATATGATCTGTTCTTCAGCACGACTCAGTGTGACCACCAACTTCCGGTCGACCTTTCCATCCGGATCCAGGGACTGAAGGGAGGCCAGCTGAGAAGAGGAATAGATGGCCAGGGAAGCGATGATGTGTTTCTTCTCCAAACCCTGGAATCGTTCGACCGTGTCGATCAAGACCAGTTCGCGAAGCTCGTCGTCTTCGATCAGGGACCGGATCAGGGCGATCTGGGCCCGCCATGGTGTGACCACCCCAACCGTATCTGTATTGAAATGCCGGCCGTAAGTCCGTTTGATAGTCTCCAGCATGCGTACCACTTTCTTCGCTTCTTCCTGATTGGTCTTGTTGCTGGCTTTCTGATCCGTAGGGATGAAAAGGGTACGCGATCGGGACAGTAATACTTCGACCGGATCGGAAGAGTTGGCATCGAACACCTCAAACGGAGCCCGCTGTCGGTCATTTCCTGAAGCTAGCCGGTTGTCGTACCAGGGATTGATCAATCCTGCCACCTTATCGTGCATGCGGTAATGGGTTTCCAGCATTCCGATGGCATGATCCCACCCAGCCGCCTGACAACGCCGGTACATCCGACCGAAGAGTGACTCACTCAGGCTGCGATAGCCAGCCTCAGCAAGAGGACCTTCCGAGATAATGCACCGTTCTTCAGGTTGAGCCACCACGGCAGGAAGCTGATTCTGGTCGCCAATCAGGATGAACTTCTTGAATCCGGCCATGATGCCGGCCAGGGCAGGTTCGGTCAATTGGGAGGATTCATCCACCATCAATACATCAAAGCGGGTGATGGCTGACAGATCCTTCATCTTCATGGCAAAACCAGCAGAGGTGCCGACCATTACCCGATAGCCAGCGATGGCATGCCGCATCTCTTCGATCGTGGCTTCCTCGGCCAGCCCCTGAATGCTGACATCCTCATCCGAACCCCGGTGACCAAGATAGAGGAAGGGGATATCCCGGGATCGCAGCTTGTTGCAGATCTCATTCACCGCCCGGTTGGTAAAGGCCAGGATGACGATATTGGCCTTGGTATGGCTGAGCGTATTGGTGACCATTCCCGTCAGCATGGTGGAGGTCTTGCCGGTGCCCGGAGGGCCCTGGAGGAGGAAGTACTCACTTGCCTGAACGGCTTTCCTGAGCAGGTCGTTCTGATGGTCATCCAACTCCTGATCCGGTGAAAAAGGGTAATTCCCCACTTTTGGTTCTTGTAGGCCAAAGATCAGAGCACGAAAGGAAGCAGACGAGGATAGAAAGGTAAGCAGAAGGCCGACCTGCGTCCACAGGCCACTTTCATAAAAATCATGTTCGATAGCCCATGTCGATCCTTTTTTGAACGTATCGGGATCGAGCTGCCGATTCTTCAGTCTGAACGAAAGCTGGTCCTTACCTAGATGGGTAATATCCCCTTTCAGGATCTGTTGATGCAACGGGTCGAGAAACAGATCCTTGACCTGGTAAATGATACCAATATCACCCTCCCGAAAGTTGTGATGCAGATCCGGCGGATAGGTCAGGGTGACAATTCCGGTATCCTCGTCGTACTGGAGAAGTTGCAGTCCGTCAAGGATCTGAAATCGTCGTTCTTTTTCTGTGCGATCATCCAGCCACAGGCTGGCGAAACCATTGCCGATCCGTTCGTCATCACCGGGGCCGCCCACCTTGGCGGTGATCAGTTCCCGGATCAGGAAGGAAAGATAGGCACTGTACCAGGCCTGCCCGAGTTCACCAGCCTGTCGCCAGGCTTCTTCCAGGCTCCGCACAGTATCCACTTTGAAGGAAGGGATCTGTCCGATCTTCTCGGGATGCAAGCGTCGGAGAATCCAGAGGTTGTTTTTGGCCAGATCGAAGATCCCACGGACGATCATATTGCGAACGAACTGGACCTCGGCTTCAAAATGGGCATTGGGTGCGACATTTCTCAATGGCAATGCAGGAGAAGAGCTGTAGAACACGGCACTGGTGCCATGCCGTCGGTCGCCAAAGGCAGAGCGCAGCAGCAGATGATAACAGACCACCTGCACCTGATTATTGATCCAGACCTGATCACCTTTTGGCGCCTTACCACTTTTCAATTCGAAGATATCCTTGAGATCCTTCTGGCGCCGGTCCTCGATCAGCGCATCCAGTCGGCCCTGGAGGCCGTAGGCCGCAGAGACGAATGTCGGTTCCAAACGAACGGGCTTGCCTTTATATGCCTGGGCGACGTTGCGAAGGTTGGGCAGATGGATATCTCGAATCGTTGCGAGGACATTGTCGATGTCCTCCTGGCCATAGCGGGCCGCCGTGAGGGCTTTGGCATGAATGGCCTTCTGCAAGACATCGGTAGTATCCGCGCCAGGGTCCTGGATGATGCGGTCCAGCAGGTCGTTGACCAAATTACCCTGAAAGGCGGGGATGCCGGCATCGGAGCCGCCTAGTTTGCTCAGAAAGAACAGGTAGGGGTTGGCCCCGTTCCATTGAAAGCAGTCGGCCACTTCCGTTGCATCGATCAGATAGTCAGGCTCCAGGATGACCTGGGTCTCGGGCACAGAGGAATAGGTGTCAGCCACCTTTCCATCCTGACGAAGGGTGTGGACCTGCAACGTGCAGTAAGGCCAGACCAGGCGATGGAGGCGGGACAGGTCATTGAGCTCACTTTTCCAGAGGAAGAGGGTGAACGTCCCCAGGTCGACATCTTCTGCGGAGCAGGTCAGTTTGAAGAAGGGCGTACCGTTGGATGCTTCCTTGAGCTCCCCAATCTCCAGGACCACGCAGCGGACGCCTTGGATCAGGTCCCCTTTGGGACGAGGTGGTTTTTCAAAAGGTGTGGTCTTGTCAGTGTACAACGCTGCCAGCTCTTGTGGTATGGACTCCCCGGAAAAATGGTGAATAATGGCGGCCAGGGCTTCCAGGCAGGCCAGGTAGCGAGTCTTCGAGATGGGGAATGCTTCTTCATGCACCACCTTGTTGGCAAACCGACGAAAGCCGTGGATACGGTCGATGATCTCCTGTGGCGTCAGTTGCGTCTCCATCACGAAGAGCGTCCGGGCGTAGATATTCGAAAAGGCGCGTTCCTCACCCACGGTCAAGGTCTTGAAGATCCCTTCAAAAAGGGGGCGCATATCCCGGATCGCATTGCGCGCATCTGCCTTGTTGGTCTGATGGTATTCCAGGAGTTGGGCGTAGAGGGTGGTCGCGGTATCGGTGGTGAGCATAAGTCTTTCCTGATCAGGTGGTTTCACATCTCTATTATGCGTCCAAAAAGTACGGTTTTTCGAATGCAAATAGGGTGCACCTCACCGGTTCATATTTGTTTATCACAGTGCCCTAGGGTAAATACTTAGAGCTTATAAAAGCTGTGATCTACGCATACAGTCGGATCAAAAAGGACAGCGTAAATAGTTTTCATATGATAAAACATTCATGTAATGTAGGGTCAATAGTGAGGGATGTGCAGTTTTTCATGCCAGATATCCTGCTGAAAATTGAATCGCTCGAACTTTATACCTGGCCCGCCTCTCGCCGGCGAGGCGCCTACTTTTTGTCTTGGCAAAAAGTAGACAAAAACCGCTGTCGCCAAAATGGGCCTTCATGTTCCTGTGAGCATATCTCACATTGCATTTATTGTTCGATAACACAGCTGCATCAGGACCCAGCCGCTCGTATTTGATTTGTGGTACATCACCTAGCCAGCATTCGCTCACCTCGATTAACTGAATAGATTGAACACGGAATCCAACCAAATAATGCGGCACTTCTCAAATTCAATGGCCGGTATTATAGGATAAAATATCGTTTGATGGATGAATGCATGGGTCACTGATGTGCTTAGGAAGCCCTGGTTTGGCGACGATTAAAGACATTGTGGCAAGGAGATGCCTAGTTGAAATAGAAAGTGAATAAGGGCACACCTGAGAATTCCATTATTTGAAAATATTGTATTGGTATTCAAGTCTTTAATTTAGAAATATTTACGAACAAAGGATGAACTATTTTACTGTGATCCTCCTGGTGTCATTCGTGACAACATTGCAAGGACAAGACGTATTCCATTCGTTCGACAGGACGAAATACGAGCAGATGAGTTTTCTGGAAAGGACCTATCCGAACTGGTTGTCCAGTTACGATGAGGACGGGGATATTGTCCTAAAAGGAAATGGTCTGGTGACCTTTTATGTGTACAACGGTGATGCGCAATTGGATGATGTAGTGGTCCACTGTCTGACCCGGGAACAACAGGACCAATGGGCATCAGCCGTCACTGAGCATGGTGTGTTCTTACAAACCGCAGAAGTAGATGATGTGACTGTATATTGGTATGAGATCGGTGATTTTTATACGGGCAGTTCTATTAACCTTCGAAATTGGTCAAGACTAAAGAAAAGCAAGCGAGACTAGGCATTTCGAAAGAACCTAGCCGTAGCTAAGTGATTGAGAAATAATCCCGAGTACTCGGGATATCGCGTAGGTTTACTTTAGTCAGAATCCGCCAGCTGGCGGATTGGATTGGCCATTGAGTGGGGTTGATAGAGGTGCCCATAAACCATGCGCCTGGATGAACACCTGGTCATCACGATCAAACCCAAGAGACCATGAAATATGTACCCTTGATCCGAACGTCCACAGTTGAAGCAGTCACCAGTGTTTTGTTGATGACAATTTCAGTGCTACTGGGTGCCTGCCAGTCGACGGAAGCTACCGGAAGTCATCCAGGCCAGTCAGAACAATCCGGGCCCATTCTGGTCTTCACACTGGTCCCTCCGGAAGAGCCGGCATTTATACACGGCACCGCCTGGGATATCTATGCTGAGGGTCCGGTGGATGAAGGTAGTGCCCAAAGGCTGGAGGCCCTGCTGGAGCAGCACGGTATTCCCTCCCGTTCGACGCTGTATCTGGATGTGGATGGTGGTGATCTTGAGGCCGCTATGGCTCTTGGTCGCTCAATAAGAGCGGCAGGTCTTTATACCACTGTCGGATCAAAAACAGACAGCATGTATGTGACTGGCCCGGCCTTGTGCAGGGATGCGGGGACCCTGGCCTTTCTGGGAGGACTGTTCCGTTGGGTATCGGAGGGGTCTGCAGTTGTCTTCTCACCAGCTCTGATGGACTTGCCTCCTGAGGACCTGGCAGATTATCTATTGGAGATGGACATTCACACTGACCTGGTGGAGCATGTCCTGGAGCAGTTATCCCGGACGGAGGAAGTCTACCTTTCACGCCTGGAGATGGAAGCATTGAAGGTTGTACACTCCGGCTATGAAGAGGTGGCCTGGACCATCGAGCACTTGCCTGAAGGATTGACTTATCTGAAGGGTGAGATGAACACCTGGCGGGGGATGAACAAGATCCTGATCTATTGTCCTGACGACACGGGTCTGAAGATCCATGCGATCTTTGATCCGGAAGGTCGGGCGGAGGAGATCATGGGGATGCTGAATGCCCATTCCCTCTGCCTGGATGGCGATTATATCCCCATTCCTCCCGAATGCCTGGTGAACAAAGCCGAAAAGTGCGGGTGGATCAATATCATCATCGATCTGGACGAGGCCATAACTACCCGGCTCCTGAAGGCGACGCAGATCGGCATGATCTGCCAGGCCGCATTTGACGGACCCACTTTCATGGGCTTCGATATGATGGATTTTACAGAAGGGGCGGTGCTGTTGCCGCAGATCCTCCGGAATTGTCCGGGTCGGTAGGAAGATGAACAACAATGGACTTCCAGGTTTCGATACTCTTCGGCCTTCCGACTTCAGCCTTCCACCTTACTTCATATACGCATCATATACGCATCCCTGGTACACCCCTGGTACTATGGTCGTACACTAACCGTACTCTAATGGTACACTGATAACGCACTGATAGTACTCTAAAATGAAGACTCACTCGAGAAAAATAATTTGCATTATCCGGATACAGAACAGACTGTAATCCGCTTAATGGCCAGAAACAAGAAAAACCAGGTCAAAACTACAGGTTAACTATAGGTCTAAAATGTCTGAATTGGTTCATATGCGACCAGAAGGCCATTTTGGATTTACCTGGAAGGATAATTATTAAAAACATGATCATGATGGATTCCAAGAAAACCTACGATCCGCGGCTACAGTCTGCGATCCCGATCTATTCACAATATCCCCAACTCCTCCCGCTGATCGGACAGGAGTTTGGCCATTTTGGCAAGCGATTGCTGTTGATCGGAGAGAGTCATTATTTACCACAATTGGATGAAAGCGGAAAGGAGATCACCATTCACCATAATGATGAAGCCTGGTATGAGGCGAATGAAAGTCTCCTGGATACAACCCAGAAGAAATGGCTGAATACGCGAGAGAATGCCGGATCTGGAGAAAACCAAAAGTATACATCAAAGGCCTATTCGATTTACAGAAATATCGAATACGCGATAAAGGAATCAGGATTCAATCCGCCGGATACCTCCAACATGCTGAACTATGTAGCTTATGCCAATTACTTTCTTCGGCCTGCCCGGACAGGTGTCAGCTTGCAGGTCACCGGAAAGGACTCCGAGGTCTCTTATGCCGCATTTCGATCCCTGGTTCAGATCCTGGAAGTGGATTACCTCTACTTCGTGAGTAAGCTGGCCTGGCAATCCTTTATGTATATGAACAGGGACAGTGACCGGCTCGAGCAGGCACAAGTCCGCGTCTTCCCTCATCCGGCTTCGTCGTGGTGGAACCGAACCAGTGCGGATTATTTCATTGAGCCTGAAAAGCCACTTACCGGGAAGCAGTTTTTTATCGCTTCTCTTCAACGAGACTGCATTTTTCGAACGAGTTAGGCTATAAGGAAGGTCATCCATCAGGGAGGAAACGTGCTGAGTATGCTGTCATGCACATCCACTGCACTCCATCCCTGTAGCTTTTGGACTTGATCAGATTGTCACGCCCATGAACACAACTTTGCCAACGACTGATTACTACTCCTTGCAGGAGTTTGTCACGGCCAACCGCATCCATATTCCCCACAGTCACCGACCCTATTCCTGGGACAAACGTCAATGGACGACGCTCCTGAATGACCTGGTTCGGGCGGCCCGGTCCGGCAAAGGGTTGGATCTGGGTACAGTGACCTTGCAGAAAGCTTCCTCGGAAGAGGGATTCCTGACCCTGGTCGATGGCTATCAGCGAATTGCTACCCTGGCCATCCTGGGGCATCTGACGGAACCATACCGTACTCCAGAACTTGGTGCCCTGAAACCTCAGTGGTGGGCAGACATGGATTGGGGTGCGGACCATGCATACATAGTAAGCCTCTTCAGGGGGGATGCACCTGAAGCAGCGGACTTGACGCGCAGCCAGATCCTGCTGACCCGTGCGTTCGAGTACGTCCAGGCCTGGCTGGACCGACAGTCGGCCAACAACAGGGAAAGGATCCGGATCACTGCGGATCAACGGTGTTGGTGCAGTATCGTCATCCGGCCTGCCGATCAGATGATCCATGCCTGTTCATCTTCTGGCTTGACCGGACTGGCTCTGACTGTGCTCCATTGCATCCTGACACATTTTGCAGACCTCGTTCGCACCGAAGGACGTGCAGAACAGGCCCTCCTGATCGACGAAGCAGGCATCACGATCCGGCAATCCCTGGGGTGGGCCGGTCTGACTGGTCCGGACGATGAGGACCATCTGTTTCGGGCTGCCTACCAGGTATACTATGAAGGCGGAGCTGTGCAGGCCGCCACGGCTTTACCGGTTCTCCTGGATCGCTACCGGACGAGCGTTGACTGGGCAGTATTGCAGCCGTATGAACTCGATGAGATCAAGGAATTCGTTACCCTGCTCAAGTCTTTTGCCGGGTATTTGCCCTGGATCTATCGAGCACCTGACAAGATGAAAGCTGTAGGCTTGTTTCTTTCTCCTGCTGATAATCAGAAGTTGACCCGTGTGCTGGAGCGATTGGCGAGTTTACCCAATCCGATCATCCTGTGGCCCCTGCTGTTCGCCATCCTGCACCGGCTGGGTCAACGGGAAGCGGCTGACTCGAATGAGATTCGTCAGGCGATCGATCTGCTGGTATGTCTTGAGGTAGCGCATGTCCGACTGGCTGTCCTTCCGCGGGGCAGGAGCCGATCCAGGAGCCCGGAATGGTACTATGCGCAACTGGGTCATACCCTGTTTCATCATGACGATGAGGGGGAGCCATCCCTTTATACGGAGGACAGTGACGATCCCTTTGACGGGGATATCCTGGACTGGATCCGGCAGGATCTGGTCCAGGAAGTCGGCCGGCATGGCAATGACGCGCAGGTCAGGGCGGCATTGCAGTTGCGACCAGAGGAGGAGTTTCAGTTTACCAGATGGCCTCATGGCGGGCTGGCCTGGTTTCTGGCGGCCTATGAACACCACCTGCGCGCCCCGGAAAGTCGGTCCTTCCACTTGCAGGATCATCATGCCGGACGGGAGGATCTGGACAAACGCCCGCCGGGCAAGGTGGTATGGAGCGACTTGTGGCGCTGGGAGGATCAGGCGGAACCCTTCGGCTATTCGTCCCATGAAAAGATCCGACTGGGCAACTTCTTCCTTCGCGACCTGACCATGGACGACCGGCATCCTGCTGTCGGCCTGCCCGACTACATCCAGGTGCTGCAGGAGGCCAATGTAGCTCTGCCTGCTCCATATCGCCTGGCCCAGGTCGATGAATTGACCGGTATCCTGGCCGAGACCCGGCAGCGATTGCAGGACCAGGGTATCCCACCGGACCGGTATCCCGATCTGCCCCGGGTGGTCTGCGACCTGCGGGAGGAAAGGATGATCCGGTTTGCACTGGAGCGGTGGTCAATGTCAGTCGCAGAAATGACGAAAACAAAAGCAGCAGACTGACGTAGGAAGATTGAGTTCCATATCTTAATACCCCGGTAAGGATTGTCTACCCTGGAAGAAGTCCGGTACGGAATAAAAGGAGAATATAAAATCAGGAGAGTATGGCTACAAAGGTGAATGCACAGAGCTACTTCGACCGGATCGGAAAGGCATGGGATGAAAGTGACATCAAGAAGAGGCATCCGGAATGGGCCTGGTCGTTGGCTGCTACGCAGTTGTATACGGATAGTTTGGTCATTGTGGGCTTCAACTGGGGAGCAGCCCAAATGGAGAAGTATGATCCGCAAGAGAGCCTGCCCGATCAGCCATGGCTACAGCAGGATCTCGGAACACTGTCTCGTACGATTCCCTATCTGCGCAAATATTTTCCGGATATCGACCTGGATAAAGTCGTGCAGACCAATTACTGTTTTTTCCGGTCGCCCGAGCAAAGCGACATTACATCGGATGACATTGACCGTTGCCATCCCCTATTCATGGATTTGCTGAAAGATCTTCAACCAAAGCAGGTCTTGATCTTTTCATCCGTCCTACGAGACCGGATCAAGGACCAGCTTTCCAATAGAAAGATTGCCGAAATTCCTTCAGGTGATCGAACAGCTATAGCCATCCGGGCTTCCTGGTCCATTGGTGGAAGGGAGATTCCGGTTGGGATTGTGCCTCACCCCAACAATGCGATTACAGGGGAGGCAAGAGAGAAGTGTTGGGAATGGCTGCGAAAGTGAGGGCGGACTAAATTGAGGACAAACATGGAGAGTGGATTGAACGAAGATTGGGCTAAAAAGGCATTAGATGAACTTTTTAATCTGACTACTACCTATAGGAGTTCAGCGAGTTATCACGAATTGTTCAAGTTTATAGTTCGATTCAGAAGTTATTCTCCGTATAACGCAATGCTTATCCATCTTCAACGATCGGGAGCGAGTTTCGTAGCGCCAGCTTCTAGGTGGCTTCGTGATTATCAAAGAGCAATAAGGCCCGGTGCGAATCCAATAGTTATCCTGCAACCCTTCGGGCCAGTCATGTTTGTGTACGACGTAGCGGATACGTTACCTCTTCCTGATGCTATGCCATTACCAAAAGAAATTTATAGCCCTTTTGAAGTGCGTGGAGGTAAAATTGGTAAAGAGTTTGAAATAACCGTCCAAAATGCAAAACGGGATGGGATCCTGGTTCACTTGGAACGAGCCGGTTCCCAAAGCGCTGGGAGTATTCGTAGCACTACGCGTGGAGGTTCTATTCCATTTTTAGTAAGAAAAAAGCCAAAGGAAGAACACGTTATGGTGCCGATAAAGTACGATCTTCTGGTAAATAGTGCCCACCCAAGGGAAGTCCAATACGCTACACTGGCTCATGAATTGGGGCACTTGTATTTGGGGCATCTAGGGAGCCCCAACAAGAACTGGTGGCCCGATAGGGGCAAGCTGGATTTTTCTTCACGTGAATTTGAAGCTGAATCGGTTAGCTATCTTGTTTGTCTTCGACTTGGATTGGATACACCATCTGAAAAGTATTTAAATGGTTATTTGTCAAAAAAGAAGGAAGTGCCACAAATCAGCTTAGAGGCAGTGTTGAGAGCTGCGGGACTCATTGAATCAATGGGCCTATCCAGAATGAAGCCAAGAAATTATGGCTAGCAGATTATCGGATACAGAAGTTTATAACAAAAAAGAATATGTGCTAGATTCTGTCAAGGATGTCTGATCAAAAGTGTCAATTCTCAATATAAGATTCGAATAAATTAATGATTAACTATGTCAATCGAAATAGGTCAGATCGTAAAGAACTTAGTTGCTAATGAGGCTGTTGTGATTAATCACATTCAGCCTTTGGGGGATATGATTTCTATAAAGTATACTGGTATTAATTCAAGTCGATCCAGTACGAAGATAATATCTGCACTTGATTTTGATTCATTGGAGATATTATCTCAGGAAGGAAAATTCAATTTTAAAGGAGATCCTGCGAAGTTTAGATTGTTTGCTGAGGCTGAACGGATCAATTCTGCTTATCAATTTGATCCGTTATTTGCCGTAAATTGCAGTATTGTGGATCCTTTGCCGCACCAGGTTGAGGCTGTGTATAAATTCTTGTTGCCTCTTCCTAAAATTCGTTTTCTTCTTGCCGACGATACAGGAGCAGGAAAAACAATTATGACAGGTCTTCTAATCAAGGAATTGATGATGAGAGGACTTGCTGAGCGAATACTAATTGTCACTCCTGGCGGTTTGACCAAGCAATGGCAAGAGGATGAGTTAGGAATTAAATTTAATATCCCATTTACGTTAGTCAACAGGGCGTTATTTTCATCAGATCCAAACGTTTTTCATTCCACTCAAAAGATAGTCACATCAATCGATTTTATTTCCCGTGAAGATGTTTTAAATGTGGCCAGTAATTCTCATTGGGATTTAATAGTATTTGATGAAAGCCATAAGTTGTCTGCCTATGAATACGGTAGCAAGCAATACCTGTCGCAACGCTATAAAGCAGCACAGGTTTTATCGCAACAGTGTGAACATATTTTGCTGCTTACAGCTACGCCACACCGTGGACGAACGGATACATTTAAAAAGCTTCTTCAGCTTCTTGATGAAGACATTTTTGCAACAGATGAAATTGCTTCTACAAGGATAAAGGAACTGGAGCATAATGGCATTAATAAGTTCTTTATACGTCGATTGAAGGAAGACATGAAGGATTGGCAAGGTAAACCGCTCTTTAAGGATCGATTTACCAAGACTGTGGCCTACCAATTGACTCCAGAGGAAAAGGAACTGTATGATGCAGTTACAAAGTATTTAACGAAGAAGAAAGAGGAAGCATCAGAAACAAGGAATATTCATGTTTCCCTTGCGCTAACGGTGATGCAGCGGAGATTGGTAAGTTCGATTTTTGCAATTAAAAATACACTGGAACGAAGATGGGGCGCTTTGCAGGGAATTATTGATGAGGTGAATAAAAACCCGAACCTATGGAGTCAGCGGCACAAACTCGAAGGCTTTGATGTCGACAATATCGAAGATTATGAGGATCTTGAGGATGATGAGCGAGATGCGTTGGATGGCATATTGTCTGATCCTCGAAAGTTCAAACTTTTTACGACGGCAAAGAGTATTGGTGAGATTCAGCAGGAGGCCACTGAGGTGAAGAAGTTGTTTGATATGGCTCAATCACTTTATCACCGAAATCAAGAGGAAAAGAAGTTCCAGGAGTTGCAAGAGTTGCTTAAATCCAATGGTGTAGTGGACAAGGGGGAGAAGCTGGTTATCTTCACCGAACATAAGGATACTTTATTATATCTGGAGGAGCGACTCACCAAGCGAGGAGGATATAAAGTGGCTACTATTCATGGCGGTAAGAGTGTAGATGAGCGTAGGGATGCGCAATGGGCTTTCGCAAAACCCGATACCCAGATCTTGATTGGAACTGATGCAGCCGGTGAGGGTATCAACCTTCAGTTCTGTCGTTTGCTGATCAATTGGGATATTCCTTGGAATCCTAACCGATTGGAACAGCGGATGGGACGGATTCACCGATACGGTCAGAAGCAGGATGTACTCGTCTTTAATATGGTAGCGAGCAATACTAAAGAAGGTAAAGTATTGGAACGTTTATTGACCAAGCTGGATATTATTCGGGAAGGAATGGGTGATGATCGAGTCTATGATGTCATTCAAGACGTACTGGAAGGTGTTGGATTGGATGATATTATCGAATCTGTATTTAATGGTCGGGAGACAGCATTGGATAGATTCTTATCTCAAGATGATGCAGCACTTAAATTGAAGTTCAGAGAAAAGATCGATGAACAGAAGGATAAATTGGCACATAGTGTTGTGGATTATAAGGATGCAAGGACCTTAAAGGAAGACTCGGACGAAAAGCGTCTCCAGCCTATTTATATTCGCTTATTCTTCGAGAAGGCATTCCAGAATCTCGGTGGTTCATTTACAGAGTTAAGACAGTCAATATTCAGGATAGATAAGATGCCTGACAAAGTTATAGGCGAATTGAAAGATACCTATAAAATTCACTTTGATGCCATTAAGTCCATCCAATTTTGTTTTGATAAACAGATCTTCCTTGACTATCAAAGTATTGGTGATCTGGGCCATGTTCATTATATCAATCCGGGGAATCCTGTCTTTGACAGCTTGGTTGCTGTGGTACGAAACCAGTACCGAGAAGATATGATCAAAGGAACTATCTTGATTTCCCCTGATGATAAGGAAGATTATTTTGCGTTCTTTGTGAAGAGTCAGATCGTTGACAATCGACCAAGCAAGGTTGATGATAGTGTCGCAGATGAGAGACTGGTTATGGTATATCAATCCGGGAAAGGTGAATTTCATATTACATCACCAGCAAAATTTATTGATTTACATCCACCTATGGAATTCACCAAGCCCATTGCTCCCCCAGAAGTCATTGACACCAATGAAGTGATTCAATGGAGTTTTGAAAGAATAACCACGCAACAATTTGAAGATACAAAGTCTCATGTGGCCAAAGACGCGGCTGATCGTAGGGGCTACCTTGAATCGGCGTTTACCCAGGTCATCATGGACTTGCAAATATCCATACATGAATTGCAAAGTAAATTACTCTTAGGTGACAATAAAGTACAGGAATTGATCTTGAAGAAGCAAGAGCGTATCCACGAGTTGATCGAGAAAAAGAGAGACCGCCTTGAACGTCTGGATTTGATGACACAACTCAATCCAAAGGCACCGGAGGTGTTAGGATGTGCCTATATAGTTCCACTTACGCAGGTGGAATACGTCGGACATTATGGTATGAGTAGAGATGACGAGGCTGAGGCGATTGCTATGAAGGCCACCATGGATTATGAATTGGAACATGGATGGGAGCCACAAGACGTAAGTGCCAACAACGAAGGCTATGACGTGAAAAGTATCAGCCCAGAGCAACTGAAGCGCTATATTGAAGTGAAAGGTCGAAGTGGCCAAGATGGCAGTGTGATGCTCAGTGAGAACGAGATGAACCGTTTGGCTCAGTTAGATGATGCTGCCTGGTTGTACATTGTGATGAATTGTAAGAGCAAACCAGAGCTATACCGGATTCAAAATCCAGCAAAGGCACTCAGATTCGAATTGAAATCAAAAGGCGTACAATACTTTCTGCCGATGGCAGAATGGAAACAAAAAGTGGATCAACATGCCTAACCAAACCGAAACAATTAGAAAGTTCATCAAATGCCTTAATAATAAGGATGAACAAGGAGGCTTCTGGCTTCCAAACATACAACGTCCATTCGTCTGGAAGAAAGATCAAATCGAGCGATTGTATGATTCAATTTTACGAGAATACCCTATTGGAACTTTGCTCATATGGAAGACAAAAAGTGAATTAAGGAGAAGAAAGTTCATCGATAATTTCAAAAGTGGAATAAGCCTATCTAATTTCTATATTCCTCAGGACAATGCTCAGAAAATGATGGTATTGGATGGCCAGCAACGGCTTCAGTCCCTATTCATTGGCCTAATGGGAAGTTATGATGGAGAAGAACTTTATATTAATATTCTTAGTGGTGACATAGTGGCTCCTGAGGATATCAAATTTGACTTTAAATTCAAGCCTAAATCTAGTACACCTTTTCCATTTGTGCTTTTTAAGGAGTTGGTATTTACTGATAACAAACCAAAGGAAATTGTTAAACAGATTGTATCTATAAATGAAGTTTCCGAGAAACAAGAAGATAGAATTTATGACAATGTCGAGTTGATTCGAGAGGTATTTTGCACCCAAGAGAATATACTTTACCAGTTGGTTGATAGCGTTGACCGTCCAAATACCTACACTGAAGAGGATATAGTTGAAATTTTTATCCGGGCAAATTCCGGAGGCACGCCATTGGGAAAATCTGACCTCCTCTTTAGTCTTCTTACAGCTAGTTGGGAAGAGGTTGAGAATAATATGGATGAATTGCTTGATGACTTAAATAGAACGGGCTATAAATTTGATCGTGACTTCATCTTAAAAATTTCTTTGGTTTTATTGGACAAAGGGGCTAAATACGAGATAAAGAAATTTAGACTTCCAGAAGTAAAGGAGGGAATCGAAAAGAACTGGCAATCAATTGCTGATGCAATACGCTATGTAAAGGACTTTATTTATGGTAAGACATTTTTGAAGACAGACAAAACTATACCTTCATATGCTAGTTTGATTCCAATTATCTACAGTAAATATCATTTTCCGAAGACTTGGGGTGATAATTTGGAAGCAGATCTTGTTGATTATTTAATTAAGGTTAATCTTACAGGTGTTTTTGGAGGTGTATCTGATAGTTTCACCGATGCTTTGGTCTCAACAGTGAAAACTAATGAAGGATTTGTAAAGACTGAAATATTTGGCGAAATCCGATCAAAGGGAAAGAGCATGGAGATTACTAAAGAAAGTTTGCTAAGTTATCATTTTTCATCTAAGGAATTACACTTGTTGCTAAACCTTTGGTACGGCTTTAATTACCAGCCATCATGGGAGCAAAACAAGCCTCAGGTAGATCATATATTCCCGCAAAGCGCATTAAAAAGTATTAAAATATCGAATCCAGAGACAGGTAAAATGAACATCATGAAATACAAGTGGTGGGATCGAGATCAGATTGCAAATTTAATGCTTCTTACTGCTCGTGAAAATGGAGCAGGCAATAAATCCGATTCCTTGCCGAATGTTTGGTTCTCAAATAAAACTGAAGATTATCTCAAGATGCACCTTATTCCAAATGATCCCTCGCTTTGGGAATTAGACCGATATGAGGATTTTATCATAGAGCGGAAGAAATTACTCATTGATCAGTTTGAGGACATACTGTATATACCTAAAACTGAGTCAGAAACAAAAGTCGAATGACCCTAGCCAAAAAACTCATCGAAGTGGCTATGCCAATCAAGGAAATATCGGCAGAAAGTGTACGAGACAAATCCATCCGGCACGGGCATATATCTACCCTGCACTTGTGGTGGGCAAGACGACCATTACCTGTCTGTAGAGCTGTAGTATTTGCCAGTTTGGTGCCTGATCCGGAGGATGAGCATTGCCCACAAGCTTTCAAGGATGCTTGTAGGATGTTGTTGGGCGAGCCATTCGCCTTGGATAATGGAGGCAATATATTGGATTGGTATGAACCTTATGACGACATCCCCTATACCTCGGCCATTGACCGTATGGAGGATACCCTGCGCAACAGGTTGTTGATGTTCATAGGAAAGTTCTCAGAAAAGTACATCCTGGCTGCGAGGCAAGGTAAGACAGCGGCAGCAAAAGATATGCTGTCAGATGCCAGCCTGATTAAGTGGGACAATAAGAATAATAATAACATCATTGGTAAAGCTCGAAAGCTGATATGGGTTGCCCACAATGCTTCTAGCGGCAAGACAGCCAAAGTACTGCTTGCAGATTTTGATGCAGCTTACAAAGCCATAAAAACAGCAGAAAATGAACTCTATAGCATAGCTGACCGCCATTTAGCAACCAAGCAAGTTCAAGCTAACGAAACTGCGTTACAAAAAGCCATTGATGACTTTCAGGACAAAATGCCGAAGGTATTTGACCCTTTTGCTGGTGGTGGGGCTATTCCTTTAGAATCGGCAAGATTGGGCTGCAAAACCTACGGCAACGACATTAACCCGGTAGCCCATATCATACAAAAAGGAAGTTTGGAATTTCCACAGAAATATGGTAAGCCGATTACTTACTCAAATGCCGAGTTTACTTTACTATATGGTGCCGAAACGTTAAAGAGTATTCCTAATGAATGGAAAACCTTCTATGCTGGAAATACCACTGGAGTGCGGATTCCAAACAGACTGAGTTTTGATGTAGAGTTTTATGCCAAAAAACTTCTATCTGAAACGGAAAAGTTAATTGGTCATCTGTATCCCACTGATGAAAAAGGAAATAAGCCAATCGCCTATTATTGGGCAAGAACAGGATTATGTTCCAACCCGAGTTGTAGAGCTCAAATTCCTTTATTAAAAGGGTTTTATCTAGTTAACACAAGCCAAAAGCATATTTACTTAAAGCCACAAATAACTAATAATGAAATAAATTTTGAAATCAGAATTGGGAAAACCAATGATATGGGCTGGATGGGTAAAAGCCTTACCTGCCCCTGTTGTGGAGCCACTACTTCGGTCAAGGACCTAAAACAGCAGTCATTGGATGGTAAGCTGAATGAGAGATTGATTGCAATTATCGAACATTCAGAAAATGGTAAGGCCTATCGCCTCCCTTTTGAATCGGAATTGAAAGTTTCAAAAATCAAAGAAGAGGCTTTTTATCAATCCATAATACCTACCGAAACTATGAAAGATATTCCTGATCTAGTCAGTGGTAGAGGCTGGGGAATTTCAAAGTGGTCAGAGTTGTTCTCTAAAAGACAACTCCTTTTAATGCAGACATTAATTATGCAATTGAATGAATTAAAAGCTGAATTGAATACTGACAATTCAGAATATTCTAAAGCCATAATTACCTATTTATCCATTTTGATAGATAGGGGATCTGCCATCAACACTTCTTTTGGTAGATGGGATGTTAGTCGTGAAAATGTTCAAAGTCCATTTTCAAAGCAAGCAATCCCGATGATGTATGACTATCCTGAAGCAAATCTATTAGGTAATTCCTCGGGCAGCTTATTAAATCAACTGGAATGGATAAAGCGATATATAGAATCAGAAAATGGTTATCCGTTTTCAGTAAATTTAAATAACGCCAGTAGTGGTGACAAATCTCAGTTTAAAGATAAGTTTCTAACAGCAGTAATTACCGACCCACCATATTATGATGCGATTGCTTATGCTGACCTTTCTGATTTTTTTTATGTATGGCTGAAGAGAACTTTAGGAGATATATTTCCATTGAATTTCGCAACGCCAAACACCCCTAAAACAGAAGAATGTACTGCATTAAAACATCATCATAATGATAGTAAAGAAGAAGCTAAAGTCCATTTCGAAAGGAAACTAACGCAAATATTTGATGCCATTGAGCATCAAACTTCAGATATTGTGAGTATTATGTTTGCTCATCAGAGTACGGAGGCATGGACAACCCTTTGCAACTCTATTCTTGGGGCTCGAATGAATATTACAGGTTCTTGGCCTGTTGATACTGAAATGGCAAACCGAAGTTTGGGTCTAGCAGGTGCTGTTTTAGCTTCCTCAGTCACAGTATCCGCCAGACCTTCTCAAAGACAAGGGTACGGTACCTATAAAGATGTCAAAAAAGCAATTGAAATAACAGTTGCCAAAGAGGTAGAAGAACTCTACCGCTTAGGCTTTAGAGGAGCAGATTTATTAACAGCATGTTTTGGTCAAGCTGTTAGTGATTTTGGCAAATATGAAAAAGTAGAAAAAGCAGATGGCAGTGAAGTTACTGTGGCTGAATTATTAGAGATGGCTCGTGAGAGTGCCTTTAATGCTTTATTAAAAGGCTTTGACGGGGATGACTTTACTAAGTTCTACATCGGATGGTTGCAGCTCTACGGCTTTGTAGAAAGTGACTTTGATGATGCGGCCAAGTTCAGCCGTGTAGGGTTGAGCATCAATGTTCAGGATTTGTTCACAGATCACATTCTTATCAAAAATGGCAACAAACAAGCTTTAGGTGGTTTTGCCGATAGACTAGCCACTAGTAAGAACCTGGGAGAAAAAGCCAACAGTCATTTGATAGACCAGGTGCACAGAGCCATGCATTTGTACCAAGGCAGCAATCGGGGCAATTTGTTAGAGTTCATCCATCGGGTAGCCTCTAATCCAGACAATCCGTTTTGGCGGGTACTTACCTCGCTTTGCGAGATATTACCAGGTGGCAGTGAGGATCATAAACAAGCTACTGGCCTAATCACCAACAAAGAAAGTCTCATTCGTGAAAGTGCAACAGCACAGCGAGACAAGGCATCACAAGGAGGTCTTTTTGACTTATAAAGGATTTGAATCATGAAACAGATACAAATTGACAATTTATTTAAAGCTTTCGGCTTGTTTATCGAAGCTTTTAGGCCATATGTGGTTGAATTGTTAAGCAAAGAAGCTGGTGATAAGTGGCCGGCTGAATTTGTAAAGGCATTATACCCCCAGCAAGTTGAGAATTGGAATCAAGGACTACGTTCAGGTTCGGAGCCCATGTCTTTGATAGATTATCCGTATTTAAAGAGTTTTGCTCTCAAATATCGAGATGAATTGCGTGCCGATTTTGGTAGAGATGTAAATAAATTGGCAACGCGGCTGGAAACCATCTATGATGTACGCAACAAGTTGGCTCATTTTCAGGAAATTAGTGAGGATGAATATACAGAGGCATTCATCAATATGAAGAGCATTGCCAGAGCCATTCAAATGGATGAATTGGAAGAGAGCCTGGCAAGACTTCAGGAATCCAAAGAAGACCACCTATCAGCAAGCTCAGCGCTCCGGGATAATATTCTTCTTGAACATGGAGCTTTGATACCTTGGTTTAGAGTGGTGGCTCCTCATATGGATATCAAGCAAGGGCGATTGGATGAATCTGTGTTTGCAGCCAACCTGGCTGAAGTGGCATTAGGTCACGGCAGGGAGATTTACAGTAACCCGGGGGTATTCTTCTCCAAAACATACTTCACTGCGGGACTGAAAAACGTTGCCAAAACTGTTTTGAAAGGATTGAACGGAAAAGAGGATGCGGAGAATCGTGTCATTTCCCTTCAAACAGGTTTTGGAGGTGGGAAGACGCATACCCTTATTTCGCTTTACCATCTAAGTAAATGGGGCAAGAATGCCATCAACTCCAACTATACCAAAGACTTATTGGCCTACACGGGTCATCCAGAGTTTGATTCAGCCAATATTGCTGTTTTTACCAACACCACCAACGACCCTGCCAATGGCAGAGAGCCTGAGGAGGGTGTTCACATCCAAACCATTTGGGGCGAACTGGCCTATCAATTGGGTGGGAAAGCCGCTTATGAGATTATTCGTAAGAATGATGAAGGACTCATTGCTCCAGCTGGTCTATTCAAGCAAGTTCTAGCACAATGTAAGCCTGCTCTCATATTGATTGATGAGTTGGCAGATTATTGCGTAAAAGCATCGGCACGAAGGGCGGGTAGCAGCAGTTTGGCTGACCAGACTATTAGCTTTATGCAGGAGCTGACAGAAGCTGTATCAGGCACGAACAATTGTGTAGCTGTGATTACCTTGCCTGCGAGTGTTCAAGAAGTTGGCAACACTCCAGAGGCACAGGCTATTTTGAGCTCTTTGCAAAAACGTGTGAGCCGGGTAGGTGCTGATACGCAACCCGTTGCGGATGAAGAGATTTATGAAGTCATTCGAAGAAGGTTGTTCGAGGATATTGGTGATGCGATTACGATAGAGTCCATAGCCGATCAATACATGGCCATGTATCAGGAATATTGGTCAGAACTTCCACCAAACGCCAATAAGTCCGATTACAAGCAGAAGATAATAAAATCCTACCCTTTTCATCCAGAACTAATTGATGCTTTTAGAGTAAGATGGGCAAGCCATCATGATTTTCAACGAACAAGAGGAGTCTTACGCTTGTTGGCCGCCATAGTCAGTGACTTATGGAAGCGTCAACAGTCTCTACCTGGAGGAAATGCCATGATACATACGGGTGTGGTGAATTTCGCCAACTTAGATGCACTATCAGGCCAGCTAAAGAAACTATATGGTAATGGCTATGACTCGGTTATTTCAGCTGATGTGGCAGGATCTTCATCCAATGCATTTAAGGTTGACAGCAACAAAAAGGAGTATGGAGACTGGTATTTGACCCAGGCCATTGCCTCCGTCATTCTAATGAACTCTTTTGGAAGTGAAGGAACGAATAAGGGCATTTCAGTCCCTGAATTAAAATTGAATCTGCTAGTTCCACATGGCTTCAATCATAACAGTATTAATGGCGCTCTGGATGAATTGGAAAGTAATGCATACTACCTATATTATGCACAATCTTCTTCTTCAGGTAAACGGTATTGGTTTCATACCAAACCAAACATCAATATCCTTATCAATCAGGCAAAGAGTGATGTAAAAGCTGAGGACATAACAGCAGAAATTATTAATCGTCTGCACCAAAAGAGCAAGAATATCAATGGGTTTAATGTATTGGTCAACCCAGCTGAAGATATACCGGAACAACTAAAACCAACACTTTTGATATTGAGCCCTATTCATTTGGCAAACCCAAATGGACTAAATGGAAAGACGTTGCCACTTATTGAGCAGATAGCCACTAAAAAGGGAAATAGCGAACGTATTTATAGAAATACGATGCTCTTTTTGATTTGTTCTGAGCTTGGGATTGGAAAGCTGCAATCGGATGTAAGGGAATACCTGGCTTGTCAGAAGATCAACGCTGAATACAACAATCAGTTGGAACAAGATCAAAAAACTGATTTGCGAAAGAGAATGGAAGAGGCATCAAAGAGTTCAGACGCTTCTCTTGTAGCTGCGTATTCCATCGTCACAAAGTTTTCCGTAAAAAATGGAACAGACGTTCTTCAGATTAGGCAGTTTAGAGACAGTATTGATGCACAGATCAATACCTATATTTTGGATGCCTTAAAAGAAGAAGAGTGGCTCTTAGATTCGATTGGATTGAGTACACTGGGTAATAATAACTTGCTACCAACCTTAGAACAACCCATCAAAGCAAAAGACATTTATGAAGCTTTCCTGCGTTTTGATGATAAACCCATGATTACTGGGCCCGAGGCTGTTTCAAGAAGCCTTCAGAAGTATTGCACCAATGGGGAGTATTGTGTTGCCACAGGTGATGGTGCAAATTTTACCAGGTTCTTTTTTAAAGAGGCTATTCCATTTTTTGATGTGAATGATGTTACTTATTGGTTAGTAGATAAGAGCCTAATGTCTTCGCCCCAATCTGGTAGTCCTTCAACCCCTACTGCTACCGGATATTCAATAACAGTAGTTCCCGGTGTAGTTGAGGCCCCTGTTGAACCGCATGGCTCAAGGCCAGGACAGACAACCACAGGAGCAAGGCAATTAAAGTCAGTTACAGTAAGTGGCAATGTTCCGTTAGAGCGATACACAGAGTTGTTCAACTATTTCATTACACCATTTGCTATGAGTGGTAATAAGATTGAAATAGAAGTAAGATTTAAGATCAAGTCTACAAGTAGCAGTCCATTAGATGAAAGCAGGCCTCAATATAAGTCTGCAAAAGAGGCCGCAAGGCAATTGGGATTGAATTTTGAGGAAGAAGGCATGGAGGGCTAGAATGTTGAATGGGTTATCAAGTTGTTTGCGTTTTTCTTTGAAATGGATTCTATCAAGTAATAACAATTGCCTTATGCTTTCTGAAAGTGAAATACTGCTACGTGGAAAGATTAAAAACGTTGTTTTGGCACTGGATGATGGCGATGACCACTATCCTTCTGGTCATTGGTTGAATAGCACGGGAGTCCGAATGTATTCAGAGGATCGTGTTCTTTTGGCCGAGGAGTTGGTCGATTCATTTCAGGATGGATGCTATTACCATAAGGATGCAGATCGAATTAATGCGCTTCTTACACCTGTTACAAAGCCATTCGTCATTATTGATTATCGATTGATTTCAAGGCATATTGTAAAATTATTTCCGATTAGAAAATATCCAAAATTTAATCCATTTGCCTCGTTTGATGATCGAGTTAGTCAATTACGTCTAAGGGTTTTGGGGAGCCTGCTGAATATATCAAATTATACGAATATTGATTTAAATATTACAAATGAGACAGAATTGAATAATTATTTGGATCTGTTGCTGGATTTATCATATGATTTGTATGCCTATCCCTGGCCTAATGCAATTCTTAGACCTCAGGTGATGAAGAGGAATATATATGGTGGAAAGAGCAGAATAGCTGCTCTGCGAGTTCTGAAAATTCTTGCTTTGATTAGGAGGAATGTAATTGATATGAATACGATTGCTTCTCATGGTGAGTATTTTAACAAGGATCATACTATTGATATATGTAAGTTATTGGCCGTGCACCCAATTTTGCGACTCGATTACAGAATTTGTTCGGATAAGATTTAGTTTGGGACAATTTTAAACAAATTCAACCGTATTTTTCTGGTGATTGTTTTTAGCACTATGTAAATTTGATAATAGCAACTTTTGAAATTGTCATTCTCACATCCAATTTTCAACACGCCCTGGCTTTATGACCTTCCCCTTGAAGCATGGGCAAAGGCATTCGATCTGGCAGAAGTGGTATTGAGACGCCTTGCTCTGAAAGCTGATGATCCCCGGTTGGCGATCACCTTCCGCCAGGATTCTACGGAGCGGTTTGTTGTGGTCTTCGGTGGAAAGTACGCAGGGGGATTCTACCAGGAGAACGGTCAGGTCTTTTTACGATTCGTAGTGGCTGGTGACTTTGACCTGGGTATAGATGATCGACTTCTTGATCTAGAAGAGCCTTTCAAGGATGGTCAGACAAGATTGGTCTATATGGCCCTGGAGGATTGGCAGGGGATCAATGACCCGTTTTTGGTGGAGGTGGTCAATGGAGCCAGGCTGGCCTTATCTCGGGCAGGTCGGTCCAACCAGCGAAAGCATCACGTGGATATGCTCTATGACGTGATCATGGATCCCAACGCCCGGAAGGAATGGATGGACTGGATCGTTCTGTCCCCGCAGGAGCGGATCATTGCAGCACATAAGTCCAATCTGCGTGAATCCGGGAATAAGGAAGAATGGTATAAATGGGAATTGGCAGCCCGTTTTCAACAGCATTGGGATCTGGAAGCTCCGGATTTTGGGGAGATGCTGTCCCGTCTGGATTTCAGTAATCTGCTCTACAACCAGAGTATTTCATTCATCAACGAGGCCAGGGTTCACCCGGAAGAAGCACGGGCCTATTATCGCGCCCTGTTTGATGAATCAGTTCCGCTGGATGACCGGCTGAAGCAATGCAAGCAACATGGTGATGCCCTGATCCAGGCATGGCATCCCGGCTGGAAGAATGCAGGGCAGGATGAGCGTTGTCTGTCTGTATTCCTGAGTTTTCACGACCTGGAACACTATGCCCCCTACAAAGCCTCCTTTTATGTGGCCTATTGTCGTTATCTCGGTATCTCACCGAAACGTGCGGGGCTGCGGTATGGCCATTACCTGGAGCTGGTAAACGATCTGGTGGCGAACTATATAACAAGGGATGAAGAGCTGATCCGATTCTATCAGGAGGCCATTTCCGGCAACGAAGCCTATGCCCGTGATCCACAGCATCATTTGCTCGCGCAAAATATCCTGTACACCGTATTTGATCAACTGTGGAATACCTCGCCGGAGGATGATTCCGAAGAAACCTTTGCTCCGGATATAGTTCCAAAAGAAGAACCTATGCATGACTCACCTGTGCTCAACCAGATCCTGTATGGTCCTCCCGGAACGGGAAAGACCTGGCGCACCATCCGTCAATCTGTAGCTATTGTCGATCCGGATTATTTTCAAAAACACAAGGATGAACCGGACAATCAGGCCATCAAGAAGCGATTTGATGAGCTATTGATCCGACCAGATGATGGTGGAAAGGGGAGAATTGCGTTCACCACCTTTCACCAGAGCATGAGTTACGAGGATTTTGTGGAGGGGATCAAGCCGGAAGCGATAGATGGGCAGATCACCTATGCAATTAAGCAAGGTATTTTTCGGCAGATCTGTGATCTGGCAGAGGCAAAAAAGTTCATATTAAATTTTGATTCTCATTATGATGAATGGATCGTTGAGATCCAGGAATCAGAGGGTCTAGACTTAGTTACACATAAACTTAAGAAACCCTTTCACGTTGATGTAAATGCAGCGGGTTCATTTGTTGTGACTCCAAAGAATGGAGCAATCAGTTCTCAAGTGATTTCTAGAGATCGATTTAGAAAGTATATCTATTCTGGCCAAATTCAAAGATCGCGTTCATATCTCACACCAATAGCGGAAGAGTTTCGTAGAAAGTTTTCTCTTGTAGAGGAGCCCAAAACCTATGACCGTTTCGTTCTAATCATTGATGAGATCAACAGGGGTAATGTGGCCGGCATCTTTGGTGAATTGATCACCCTCCTGGAACCGGATAAGCGAGCAGGCGCAAGAAATGAGCTGACCATCACCTTGCCCTATTCACGGGATGTGTTTCAGGTGCCTGCCAATCTATACGTCATCGGCACAATGAACACGGCGGACCGCAGTGTGGAAGCCTTGGATGCGGCTTTGCGGCGGCGGTTCCACTTTTCGGAAATGCCTCCGAAACCTCGTCTTCTGGCAGGAAAATTCATTGGCGAGTATTCCCTCGAGGCGATCTTATCCCGGATCAACGAGCGTCTTTTGTGGCTCAAGGATATGGATCATACCATAGGCCATGCCTGGTTTATGGAGCAGGACGCTCCCGGGTGGAAGGAGATCAGGAATGTGTTTCGAGACAAGATCATTCCCTTGCTTCATGAGTACTTCTTCGGCGATCCCGGTCTGATCGGACTGGTGCTTGGACCGGGTTTTGTGAAAAGGTTGGAGATGCCCGGTCAATCACCCTTTGCCTCATTCGATCATCCCGGCAGGGATCTGGTCCATGACAAGGTCCGTTATACCGTGATCATGCCGGAGAATGAAGAGGAGATGACCCGGGCGATCCATCAATTGATGTCAAACTGATCCGGAAATGGCCAGGTTGATCCAGCTCTTCGAGCATGAAACGATGCTGGTAGGACGTCCCTACCCACCGGATCAGGCTGTCTTCGAAGACCGGGACCTGCTACGACTGCAGCTATTTCATCAGCAGACGGAGCTCAACTATTTCCATCTGCTGCATCGTGGAGTCCGCTTTCGACACTACGTCGGGGTACTTCAATTCGGAGACCTGACGATCGAGATCCTCCCGAAGGCTGATCGTACATCCAGTGATCCATTGCGATGGCAATCCTTCTTGATCCGCATGCTGCGCCGGGTGTATGATCTTCCCCTGAATAGCCCGGATCGGGCTTCGGTTCGTCCGACCCATCATCCGGTCCTGGAGCTTTTCTTTGAATCGTTTTTACATGAGACAGAGATCCTGATCAGACAGGGATTGGTCAGACAATATGTGCGCAGGGAACAGACTACCGGTGCGTTGAATGGTCGCTTGCTGATCCACCGGCAGGTGCGGGAGCATGTGGTCCACAAAGAACGATTTGCGGTAGAGCGAGCCACCTATCAGAAGAAGCACACCATCAATCAGATCCTGTACAGCACCATTCGACGGATAAGCCAATTTGCCGCACATCCGATCTTACGGGAGAGGGCCAGTCAGATGGGTCTGAGCTTCGAGGATTGGGTGGATCGCAAATGGCTGGCAAGTGACTTTGATCGCCTCCGGTTTAACCGTCGGACAGAGCGTTACCGACGTGCCATCGAATTGGCCCGGTATATTTTGTTGAGCATCCATCCGGATGTCCGATCGGGTGGCACACCGATGCTGGCTTTGTTGTTTGATATGAATGTCTTGTGGGAGAAGTATGTGGTCGGCGAGTTACGCAGGCAATTGCCCCATGGGTGGAAGGTGAGGGAACAGTCGCCTCGGAAGTTCTGGGAGTCTGATTCATCCTCTGCTTGGTTGAAACCGGATATTTTGATCACCTCGCCGGAGGGCAGGACGGTCGTATGGGATACCAAATGGAAGATCCCCAAGGACGACAAACCTTCTGAGGAGGATCTGCGGCAGATCTATGCTTATCTGGCTTACTTTAAAGCGGAGGAGGGATGGCTGGTGTATCCATCCGCTGGTGAGACGGTCCAGAAAGGTGGAGGATTTCAATTGCCGGGTGTGGAGAAGGAGGCTGGGATGGTGATGTTATCGTGTGAGGGAGAGATGATCCTGCTGCCAGCTGTTCTAGATAGGCCGAGATTCGCTTGAAACAGTGGCAATCGTCATTTGAGGTTGCTGCCCTGCTTTTCGGCCAGATTATACTACAATACTTTGTGGAACCAATCTAGTTGACATGACCCGCTAAGCCTCCTGTAAACTTATCCAAAATCAGGACGGAAAGTCAGTGGAAGATCTGACCGTATCTCGTAGTAGTGAGCCCAGGGCTGAGAAGTGCAGAAGAGCCGTGAGACCGGAGCCTCTCTTTCTACTGGAAGGGGGTGGAGATTTTGGGGAAATAGTGGTAAATTAGGGGGGGGAAGGAAGTGATAGTATGTATCGAGTATGATGATATCGCGAAAATTGAGCGAGCACAAACGGTTATAAACGCTTGTAAATGATTATGTGATTCATTTATAAGAAGTTATGTTCTTTCAGGGAAATTATCAAAACGAGGATATTGGGAATGAGTTGCGTATGTATGTAAAGTTATGTCCAATTAAAAAAACCAGCCGCACAAACAGCAAATTTGGTTTTCTGCCGATACGTTAGCCAACACTAAAAAAACAAAAGAGCTGTTTTCTTCCAACGCACTAAGAGGCATTTTTAACTTTAATATTTTATAAAGTATGAGTGAAAAAGCATTTAAGAAATATTTTGAAACTGAAAACCTTAAACTTGCTTACTACAGAATAGTATGTTGGCCGGAACGTTTGGTAAAGGACCGTTTTGGAATTCATGCATTTGGTGCTCACCTTGACAAAAACCTAAAACAGCTTTCGGAAAAACTCATTTCTGGAGATTACTTTCCACAGCGAGCATTCAAATACTACGAACCTAAATCATCAGGAACACAAAGAACAAAAACGCTTTTGATGATTGAAGATGCTTTGGTTTATCAGGCAATAGCCAATGTGATAGCATCGAGAAGTTATGATTTGTTGGCAGAGAATGATGATTTTGTTTACGGATCTGTGTTAACGCCTGACACGAAAAATGGCCCCGAAATTTTAAATCAAGAAAATCCAAGGTATTTCTTTTTCAAGTTTTGGAGATCGCTATTTGTTAGATTCAAGAATTCTGTCATCAAGGCAATTGAACAAGACAAAGCAACACACAAGTTCGAAACTGATATTACTGGCTTTTTTGACTCGATACCACATTACAACTTGCTTTTAACCCTGAGCACTCACTTCAATGTTGAAGATGAAATCCTTGATTTGCTTTCCGTTTGTCTGAATGCTTGGTCAGGTACAAAAGAAAGCAGCACGCCTGGAGTTGGAATCCCCCAAGGCCCTCAGCCATCTTATCTCTTGGCAAATTTGCTTTTATATCCACTAGACAAGCAGTTGATAAGCGAGGCTTTCAAGTATTATCGCTACATGGACGACATAAAAATTTACGGCTATTCAGAAAGTGAGTTACGGAATGTGTTAGTACTAATTGACAATTATTTAAAGGGTAATGGCCTTTCCATCAATTCAAAGAAGACTGAGATTACCGCCATTGATGAAGCAAAAGAGGATGAAACAATAAAAGAATTAAGAAGATTTGAAGTTATTGGTAATGAATATACAAGTGATGAAGCCATAATTAGCGTACTTTCAGAAGGTGGCTTGGAAAATAATATCATTAAAACTTTGCTGGGACTAAGTGATCAATCACCTGAGGAGCATGATGAAAATGATGCAAAAAAGCAGATAGAGAACATCACCGATCCGGATAAAATCATAGCATTTTGGGAAAGGGAAATCAGTGATGTTGAAAAAGAATTGCCAAGTCTTTTCAAAATAGATTCATTGGAATTGACCGACCCTGAAAACACGGATGACATTGATTTTATCCGACTAAGTGCCAAATACGGAACCGCATTACGTTCGCTATCAGAATACAAGCAAGTAAATGCATCTGTAGAGCTACTTCCTTACTGGCTTTTTGCTTTAAAGAAATTCTACTGGAGAGCCAGTAATTATGTCTTGACACTACAGTATTACAAAGGAAATAAAATGCTAAAAGCAGAACTTATAAACATTCATCTAGCCGATAGGAACTATGAGTGCTATCGCTACCATATTGTCACTTGTCTTACTTACAATTTTGAATACTCTGACAAAGAGCTAAGGATGTTTTTTAAATATCTGAAGTCGGAAAATTCGGAATTGGTTCGCTACGCCTTGTATTGCATGCTTATCAAACATTCTGACGACCAGCAATTACAATCAACACTTAGAGTAGAATTAAGTAAAGAATTAAATAGCTACTTAAAGTTAATTACTCTTGACTATTGGAAACGAGATACACATCATGTGAACACAATGAACGAACTTGTTAAACAAATGGGATTATGAAGTTTACGGAATTAAGAAATACCATGCAGTCTTTTTCCGGTGCTTCAACTCCGGATTATCAACTTGCTTATATCACCTCAGAGGTTAAAGACCTACTCAATGGGCTGAATAATCAATTTATAGAGTACCTGACAAAAGATATAACCAATACCGAGCTTCCGTTTAACTTGCAGCAATGGCTGGGTTCGCCTTACTATCAGTCTTCCAATGAAAATGCAAAAGACTGCCTGGAATATTGTCCTACAGTAAAACATATCTGGGGTAGAAAAATCAAAAGCTGGACAGACAGCGCACTGAAGAGTTATGACAATTTTTTACTCAAGTATGTACAAATTGATAAAGGTGAATCCGTTCACAAAACATACTCAGGTCTCAAAGAAACCGATGTGTACAATCACCTGATTGCAAAAGGTGGTGTGGAACAAGAAATTGGACAAAACTTTAAAAGTATATACCAAATAAGATCGGTTTTCCAGCATATTCAAGCAGAGGAAAAAGATGGCATTCGGGTACCGAAAAGAATTTCAAATTCTCAGTGCAACAAATGGAGAGATGTAATTATACAGTGTTTTAAACTTTCCTTAATTGCTTTATGTAATCTTATTCTTGAAGATGAAAGTAAATCAAGTTAAATCGGAAATTAAAAAACAAAGTTTCTTACGTTAATAAAAAGTCTTAATTACTTCAGTCGCTTATGCAGTTCAAGTTACCAAAGCCGAATCACGAGTATAAGGCAATCCTAAAGGATTACTGGGGAGTAGACATAGATAGGGATGAATTAATTGGGAAGTATTCACCATATAGGAATGGCACACAAGGTTTTTTTTCTAATTGCACAACTATTGATGGTAAACCGTTGAAATATCCGGATGATAAATTTCCCTTACGCATTCTGATATGGGCTAATCCTCTTAGAATATTAAAATCGGGAGGGACATATAAATTTAAAGTTCAGTTTGCAGCGTTAGATAAGAGAATACAATTAAATCCTTTTTTGTTAGTAACTCAAAGGGATTGCGTTATTTCACTGGATGGTACAAATGGGTTAGAAAAGAATCAACCATTAAATGGTAGTGAAGATTCAAAAGATATTTCAAGTTTAGATTCTGTCATTAATGATATTTATAATGAAAAGCTCAATCAAAACAATCCGTATAATGTAATTGACATTGCAGAGGCGGTGGAGGCTTTGGCAATTGATATATATTCTGAAAATAAGAGATTCATCTATGAGTTAATTCAAAATGCAGATGATGCGGCAGTAGTAGATCAATCAGAATTGATGATTGAAGTAAAATCTGGTTTTGTTGTTTTGTCGCACAATGGTAAACCATTTGACGAAAGAGATTTGAGGGGTTTATGTGGCATTGGAAGAGGAACAAAGAGAGATGATGAAGCTAAAACAGGATATAAAGGTATTGGCTTCAAATCAGTTTTTGGCCAGCAGGATGGATTGGTATATGTAAAAACAAATGACCTGTTATTTAGATTTGATAGGGATCACATACTTCAAAACGGATGGAACCCAAGATGGGGTATTCAGAAAAACTGGGAAAAAACCAATCAAACAAAGTTTAAATCACCGTGGCAGCTAATTCCAATATTATCTGATTCTGCAAACAATGCTGATGTTGATCTGATATTAAAATCTGAAGAATTTACTGTAAAAACAGCAATTAAAATACGAGATGAAAGCGAATTGGCTCGTGACATTAATGAATTATTTTCAGATGCACGATTCCTTTTATTCCTGCGTAAAATACATAAGGTTACTTTAGTTCATGGTACTCATAAATTATGCATCAAAAAGGAATCTGATGATGATATTCCTGGCATACTTTCACTCTTTAAAAATGACAATAACATTTCCAACTGGTATTTAAGAACAGGTAGATACCCTATTCCACAAGATATAAAGAAGGAACTACAGGAGGATATTAAGTCACCTAAAAAGTTGCAGGAAATGATTCGTGCCGAATTATCTTTTGCTTTTAAATTAGAGGCCGACCTGAAGTCCATTAGTTTATTGCCCAGCAATGATAGCTGCATTTTCACATACCTTCCAACATCTGTAAGCGAATTTGGATTCCCGTTTCTTGTTAATAGTAATTTCTTAGTAGATGCTGGTAGAGAAAAATTGCATAAGGACCGAGTTTGGAATAAATGGCTTTTTAAAGTTATTGGTTGGGAATTAATCAAATGTTGTGCTGAATTTGCAGCATCAGTTGATTTTAAAAAGGACTATTTAGAAATTCTATTAACTGACTATTTGCCTGAATCAGACCCACTAAAAATATGGTTTAATGAAGGCTTGAAGATTGGGTTTGAAAAAGTGGCTTTTATTCTTAATAACGAGAATCAGCTTGTTAAGATTTCGGATATTATCATCGACGAAGTAGAAATATTAACTAAGAAAATTATTCCAATACAATTTATTACCCAGTTTATTAATTCTAATTACGGTTTGCTTGGAATTGCCGAACAGAATATTTTACAAGTATTTACAGGTTCTGATAAGTTGAAACATTTTGGGGCAAAGGCTTTCTCTCAATCTGATTTAAAAATATTTCTTCAATCAAAATCTTTTCTTTTAAACCATCAAATTGATTGTAATTATAGGTTGCTAAAATATTTAAAGCAGCTTGATACAAACGATTTAAGTGGTGAGTGGAATTACATTATCAGGAATAATTCTTTTATTTATACAAATGAAAATACCCTTGAAAAAATACCTTTGGTTTGTTTCCCTGTAACAACATTTGTAACTGAGTTTGGGTCAACAAATACATTAATAGATCAAGAGCTTTATAATTCTTTTTCAGATGATATAGATATTATTGATTGGTTAAAATTATTTGGCGTTAAGGAGCCTTCTGAAATAGCTTACTTGGAGAAGGAAATAATAGGCAAAATTGATTCTTGTATCAATTACGCCAACTTCAGGGATGTTTCCGAGTTTATTTTAAAATTACATGCTGCAAAGGAAATACAGGAAGTTCATTATAATGGGCTCAGAGATTTGCCACTGAAATCAAATAATGGCTGGGCTAAAGCAAAGGATTGTTTTCTACCTGCTGCTTATAACCCGGTTATTGATTTTTCTTTAAATATCAATGGCCTTACTACTGTTTCGGCAGAGTATGTTGGCAGGTATAATGCCTATGAATGGAAAACCCTATTTGTTGCAATTGGTGTCGCAGATGATATAAATATATTAACCAATTATAAAATACAGAATACTGATGATGAATTTGGTGGTCTGTTTTTTACTACTGCTGTTGCATATGGGAAAGAGGGTCACACATATCCACATTTGGTAAATACCAACCTTCCTCAAAACTATCCTGCTTATATTACATATTTCTCTTTCCTAACCAAAACAACTCAGTTTAAATTTTCTTCAATATTTTGGGAGAGATTGATTTCAAAATACAGCCTTTCAATGGAACCCAACTCGACCATGAATAATAGTCATGGCCCCACTCGTGAAGCAAGGGTTTATAAATTAAATTCAACAGTTCTTAAATCAATTGACTTAATGCGTTGGGGGAATTATGAAAGTAATAGAGTTTGCATCCCTTCATTTATATTCTGGTATCTCAAGTCAAAGCAATGTATTCCTACAAATAAGAAAACTTGTCTTTTGGCTTCTGATGTTTTTACCAATTCGGATAAGATAATAGAATTGGGTGGAGAGTACATTCCAATTATCCAGGTTTCTAAAGTTCTTTCTAAAGAGTGGATACAATTAATTGGCTTGAAATCAAAATTGACATTAGCAGATATGCTAAACATACTCTCTTCAATCAACAACGACACGAATGCGAAAGGATTTTTTAAAAGAGACAATATTAGGAGGGTAGGCTTGTTGTATAACGAAATTATTAATGGTCTAAATGAATTAACAATTCAGGAAGAAGAGGAAATCAAAGATTGGGCGAAAAAAAGTAAATTCTTATGCAATGATTTTGTTTCGAGAAAGAACTCGGAAATAATTTGGTTGCGAATTGAAGGTTTTAATGAATATAATGATAAAATACCGTCCATATTAATTCCTAAGAACGTAAATGTAGACTATAAAGTAGAAAAGTTATTTTCATTATTTGGGGTTCCCATTGTTGATAAATGTGATTATAAAGTGAAGGAGGAAGAGGAAGATGTAAAACTATCAATCAAAATATTAGAATTTCTGCCATCACTGTCATTAATACTTCGTTCAAGAATGAAGATTAAGGACGAAGAAGATTATCTCAACAAAGCATATAAAAGTGTTGAAAATTTCAAGTTCTACATTTGTAAAGAGATTCTTTTGATTTTAAATTATGGAGATATTGAAATTAGAGGTTCAAGCGTAAAATATTATTTATCAGACGAAGGATTTTATTTTACAAATAGTTGGCAAAATCCGCTTGAACGATTTATTATATCACATTATTTAGCATCTTTCTTAAAGTGTAATGGATTGGAACAGGAAATCCAATTACTCTTGGAGCTTCCTGATTTTCAAGTAAACGAGTATCTGGAATCAGTCGGCCTCAGTTTAGAAATGGTTAAGTCCTTACCCATTTACGCCTCTATTCAGGAAAATGTTATTTCCTTAAAAGAATCGATTCGCCCAAGCAAGTCAAGACAAGCTAATTCATCAGCTCAATTTAATGGTTCGGATAAAGAAGACAATTCAGCAAAAGTTAATTATCAGGATACTGGGGCTAAAAAGGATAAGGATGAAACAGAATGTGATTTCATAAAAGAAGTTGAAAACTTTATTAGCTCCGAGTTAGAGAATACGGAATGGGCTCAACACATTCCGGAATTGAAGAACATTTTGGAACTTTCTAAAAGTCATCCAAAGGAAATGCAGAAACTATACAATTTGATAGCCAAGTTGAAGTTAGCTAAGGCGACAATAATTCAATTTGATACAGCAGACAAGGACTTTAACCAGTTGATAAACGGAAACGAAAAGTATTTTGTACATAGTGCAAGAGGCTCATTTGCGTATATACATACGAATGAAATTTTACGAATGCGAGATGAAGGGTTTAAAATGGCATTGGATTTTGGTTCAAAGACCCCAATAAAAATATACCAAACAGCCGAAGAAATATTGAGCCTGAACACAAATCATTTGCTTGCTTATCAATATAAAAAAGCTATGGACGATTTATTTGATTTCTGCGAACATAATCGAGATGCGAATAAACACCTGCTAGTGATTGATAGGGATAATTCCAGAGAGAAATCAAATGACATATTTAAACTGCTAAACCCTGACGATGATTATCAATAGTAACAAGCACATAAATCTTATTCAGGATGAATTAACCTATCAAACAAATGAGTTTGAAAAGTTACTTAGGAAACAAGCTGCTAAAATGTTTGTTGATGGTCAACTGTACTTATGCCGGTACCAGGGTTTTGACGAAGCAAGGGGGAATCTGATTGTTAAGTTCGATCATAAGATATGTTTACCTCCAAGGAAAAACGAATACTTTCAGTGTTTCGTTTCCGAGATGCAGAACGATGCGGTGAAAAATTGGGGCGGTTTAACATACAAGGATTTAAGAACAAAAGTTACTGCACAATTTGAATCAAAAACGGTTTTCTTTACTTATGAAAAGGTTCACTCCATTGTTGGCTTGTCCGGTGTAAAGGTTGAAGATGTCGGAAAATATCAGAAGGATGCATTGGTATTTTTAGCACCAACCGACCCGCCACTAAATTATCTATTGAATATTCTAAGTTTCTTAAAGGAAACACCTGCAAATTCAAGTGAGATATTGTCATTAGATATTAATGAAGTAAAATGGAACCCTATACCATTAGTTGTCAATGAAGATATTGTAACAAATATTCAAACAGATTTTATTCAAAATGAAATAGTCATCATTCAAGGTCCACCCGGAACAGGTAAAACCTATCTTATGGCACAACTTTGTAGTGCCTTTATAAAAACAGATTATCGAATATTAGTAACTGCACTAACCAACAGGGCTTTAGTTGAATTAGCGGAAAAAGAGCATCTGAAAACAGGATTAGCAGAAGGTAAAATATTTAAATCAGCTCTGACTGCCGATGAATCTAAGAACAAGAAAATAAGAGGTATAAAGGCCTTTAAAAGCCTTAGTCAGCAGAGGCCTCAAATGTTATTGTCTACCTACTACATAATGTCTCAAATTGCTTCAAAAGCAATTGTTGATGATCATTTTGATTACATAATTATCGAAGAAGCCAGTCAGGCGTTTTTATCAACGATTGCATTAGCGAGAAAGCTGGGCAAGAAATGCATAATCATAGGCGACATAAAACAGCTTGAACCTATTTTTCATAAAGAATATGCACCTGAGGACATAAACTATTACCACTGGATGGTTTGCGGCCTAAAAGCGATTAGTTATTATTTGCCAAATACAAAGCAATACATACTTACCGATTCATACCGGCTAACACAAAACAGTGTTGATGCAACTAACTCATTTTATTCTGGGATGTTAAAGAGCAAATCAGATGCTCAACTTCCATTGAACTTCAGTCAGTTTCCATTGCTAAAAAATACATTCCGAAATAATGGGGGTACTTCATTGAAGATGTTTGAGTTACAAGATGGTCGAATACCTTCAGGCGAGTGCTCTAAATTTATTGTTGAATTGGTTAATGAATTAAAGCAATATAATGCTAAAGCTGAAATTGCTGTATTGGCATTTAACAGGGATACAATTCGGTTTTTGCAAAAAGAGATTTTTTCCAATTGCTCAAATAAGGAGGATTTATTGGTAGAAACGATAGACAGAATACAAGGCTTAACAACAGATTTTTGTATTTTCTTCATACCAACTGAAAGTATACCGTTTGCGTTGCAAATGAACAGGTTTAACGTAGCTACTTCCAGAGCAAGGCTTTGCACATTACTGATTTCAGATAGAGACATAATTTACTTTACATCACTTGTGAAAGAGGTTTCAAATTATTTCAAACATATCACTAATTATTGAATCCTTGGATGATTGAAGATATAGTAATGAGACCAAGTATTGGTGTGATATTTAGTATCAAAAAAATAATTGGGGCTATCTTAAAGGTGTAGCCTTAATCCTGGGGTAAACCTTAGGATTAAGAAACTGGAATTAGAAGAAACTTGTATAATTTAACCCTGTCCTAAAATGGGTAAAGTTACAACATCATTGGTTCTTTGGAACGGGATTCAGTGAAGCATATAGTGCCGCAGCAGACATCAATGCCACTGCAGATTGTTTTTGGGAGCTGAGGAAGAGGGGAGTGATTTAGTGCTATATGTATCACAGAAAAAATAGGTTTCATATATTACTCTTGGCATAAATATTTTTAACAATTTTGATCATAGTGCATATTAGGAATAGGACTGTTCAGCATTATTCGGAAAGCTCATGTCACCAAAAGCATCCTTCGCTACTCCCCGAAAGGAACTCCTGGCCATACTCACTCAAATGAAAAAGATAGAGTCTGCGGCCAGAAAGAAGAACAGTGTCCTTGACGTGACGCTGTTGGATAGTTACATCCAATTGGTCATTCCCGGAGCGGAATTGAAACTCAGGGCAGTCACTCAGGGCTCAGGCCGGTTCAGTATTCGGTTGTGGTATTTCACCTCCTTTATCCGGGATGATCGAAAAAAGGAAATCCTATGTTATCTGGATGAAAACAGACTAACCAATGGTAATCGGACCATTGCAGCCCAAACTACTTTCTTTGAGTCAGATGCAGTCTTACGCACAATCGATCTACCGGCCAACTACACCCAAATGGATCTGATGAGAGTGGCGCTTTCTGGGCGGTATACACCAGAGGAAATTGCCTTCAGCAAATTGGATACTGCAACAAAGCAGGCAGTCCAGGAGGCCATTTCCGATGTGGACAGAGTCTCCCTCATTCTGTCAAAATATGGGTTGGATCGCACCCAGGTGAATAAGGTTCTTTTGGATTATCTGGCAGCAGATCAGGCTTCTTCTTTTCAAGATTGATGGGTCATCCCTGGTTCTGTCTCCTTACTGTCTTCCAGTATCACTGTTAGATCCGGTAACATGGCGACCGGTTGCTTCCTTCGTCCTTGCACCTGTACATTCGGTTGGTTATATCATCGCATGGAAAAATATAAATTACTATGCTCATGATGAATCATGATGCTGAGGCTCAATGATCTGTACCAAACGGATGATCGCTACCCCCACTGCAATAATATCGTTGCCTGTCAGCGGATGTGAGGTGATATGGGCCGCCGCATTTCCAATGCTTTGTAGGAGTCGCAAATAGGATAGGGTGTAGCGTGGATACAAGTCAGATAGCAAGAGTGGGGTCAACGCACTTATCCTGGCTTCCAAAGTGGCCGGAGCTTGTACATGTAGCTCATGTCGTAGAATAAGCAGCATGGTGATCTGTTCTGCGATCCGTCTGCCGACCATGGCTGCCGGGACAATGCTCAGTTCGGGGACGGTGATCAGCTGAAGGTACTGTTGGACTTCTTCAAGGATCGGCGCGACGAGATCCTGGGGTATATTCTGAATATCATGGTGAATGGCATGAAGTAGTGCCTGGTCTGTAGATTGTGCCCGGGGTCTGTTCAGATGCCTGTCTATGTTTGTATTGAGTAGGCCTATGGATTCAAAGTCGTATGCGAAGATCCGTATCTCTCGCAGGGATGTGCCAGTTAGTGTAGAGGTCAGGCGAAGTAATTCGATTGCGGCAGTCTCTCTGGGTAGTTGTTGAGAGCCCGTCCCCAGGAGCGGAAAGGAGATGCGGCGATCATTCGGTCTGAGCAGGTGCGGCAAGTGCCTGCCGAGTTCACTGAACGTGCGCAACATAATATCCCGGGAGGAACCAAGGCTATGGTTCATTTCGACGATCAGAATGGTTTTACAGGGCAATCCATCTTCAGGTCGCACAGGTAAGCGGACCAGATGTTCAGAGATGCGTTCCAATTCATTTTCAGGTACATAGAATCGATACCGGGAAGCCAGTTGACCGAACAGGGTGCCTCCTACCGGATGGTACGAACCTTGAAAGGCAGAGATCACCAGGATGTCCGTCTCCATGGCGAGGATATCTCCGGCATAGAAATACACGGCCAGATCCTGATGTCCATCATCTGGATAGACGATATTGAATAAGTGGGGTCCTGGCATGCAACAGGCGGGTTCTATTACTAAAAATAGCAATAGTCTCCGGAACTGTATCCGTTAGCAGGGTGTGACGAGATCAGTGCAGGTTAATTGCACTCGAATGTCTGATCTTGGCACCCAGTCATCACGAATTCCCGAAAGGGATACCAACCGAGTGGCAACACCGCGGTGGTCCGATCGATGAGGGTCAGCAGGCCAAACATGTTGCACTTCTTCTGCTCCTTCTTCCTGCCGTTCGTGATGGTGTTCTTGATCATAAAAACAACATCGTCATGCCCACATTCTTTACTTCTGAGTCTGTCGCTGCAGGCCATCCCGACAAGATCTGTGATCAGATCTCGGATGCTATTCTGGACGCCTATCTGGAAGGTGATCCTTTTTCACGTGTGGCGGTTGAATGCCTGATCACCACAGGGCAACTGGTCATCGCCGGAGAGGTCCGCTCCACCATCCACGTAGATGCTGTCCAGATTGCGTGCCAGGTCCTGGAGCGATTGGGCTACACCGGACAGGAGGTAGGCTTTGATGTTCGCAACGCAGCCATCACAGTCTTGATCCATGAGCAAAGTCCGGAGATCGGCAGTGGGGTGGATGGCGGTGGGGCCGGAGATCAGGGTTTAATGTTCGGGTATGCATGCCAGGATACACCAGAAGGCATGCCGTTGGCCATTGCTCTGGCCCATCGGCTGATCCGCAGGAGAGAGGAACTCCGTGCCGATGGAATGCTGCCCGGACTTCGTCCAGATGGAAAAGCGCAGGTGACGATCTCCGTGTCCAATGGCATTCCGGTAGGAGTGGAAGGAGTGGTGCTTTCCACGCAGCACGATCCGGGATGGTCATTGGAGCGATTGCGTGAAGCAGTAACGGAACGGATCATTCTGCCAGTGATTCGGGAGGTCTTTCCGGATGCCAGGCCGAAATGCCTGGTCAACCCTGCCGGTACGTTTATTATTGGAGGTCCTCACGGGGATACCGGACTGACTGGTCGCAAGATCATCGTGGATACCTATGGGGGAAGTTGTCCGCATGGGGGCGGTGCATTCAGTGGCAAGGATCCCAGCAAGGTCGATCGGAGCGGAGCCTATGCTGCCCGTTGGGTGGCGCTACATTTGGTAAGGGCTGGCCTGGCAGATCGTTGTACCGTCCAATTGTCATACGCCATTGGCCGAGCCGAGCCCACTTCTCTGTTTGTGGATACCCATGGCTCCGGGAAGGTCCCTGAGTACATTCTAGGCAATGCGATCCGCAATGCCTTTGATCTCACCCCGGCAGGGGTCATCCGCGATTTGGATCTGCTCCGACCCATCTACCAACCCACAGCCTCTGGGGGCCATTTTGGACGGCCAGAGTTTCCCTGGGAGCAGATCGATCCTGCCAGGATCTCTTCCCTGTTGCGGGATTTCTGATCCGGGACTCCGGGCTTATCCGGCTCCTAGAGTGGTCAAGAATCTCTGGGATGTCTTTCACCAATGGTATTCCAGTTCTATGGGCTTTGCCTTGTCCAGGTGAGTCCAGTCGTCCAGGAAGGACACAAAGTCAGTGGACGATCTGTCTCTATCTCGTAAAAGTGAGCCAAGGGCTGAGAGGTGCAGAAGAGTCGAGAAACCGAAGCCTCTCTTTCTATTGGAAGGGGGTGGAGATATTGGTAAAAAGTGGTAAATTAGGGGGCCAATTGATAGCATGTATCGAGTATGATTATATGACGTAAATTGATCGAGTACAAACGGTTATAAACGCATGTAAATGATTAAGTGATTCAATTATAAATAGGTACGTTCCTTCATAAAAATTATCAAAACGAAGATATTGGGAGTGAGTTGCGTATATAAGTAAGTTCGTGGCAATTAGGAAAAAAAAGAAAACAATACTATCTTTAAAAAACAGAATTGTGGAACTGCAATTCATTAAATCATGAAAGGTATAGTACAATAGGAAGAGAGGGCTTAAGACCTCTCTTTTCTATTTAAAATCAAAAGAAATGGGTGGAAAAAGACAAAGAGAATATTCTCGACGAAAGCGGAAATTTAGATTTGAAGAGATAGAATTTATCTCAAATCAGTTTTTGGAAATAAATGATTTAGCTTCATTGATTGAGTTGCTAAAAATAAGCAAACAAGAATTAATTTCTTTACTCATTCCTGAGTATAAAAATTTTAAAATAAAAAAGGGAAAAAACCAATTTAGAGAAATAAATCAGCCAACAAAAATCCTTTCGGATTATCAAAGAAAGATAAGTGACTTCCTAAATAGCGTATACCTGGCGAATCAGTCGACGTTTTGTTATTCGTATACTCCTTCAATTGTTCACCAAAATAAATTGATTAACAAAAACATTGTGGAAGCCTCTAAGAAGCATATAAACAAAGCAGTAATTTTAAAAATTGATATAGAGAATTATTTTCAATCAATAACTGCGAACATGGTGAAAAAGCTATTTGTAGAGGAGCCATTTTCGTTTAATTCTGAAGTAATAGATTTTTTAGTCATTTCACTTACTTATAATAACTCATTGCCAACAGGAAGTCCTACATTACCTATTTTGTCAAATCTAATATTTAAGTCGATTGATGATGAAATAAATAATATTTATGGTAGCTTTAATTACACGAGATATTCTGATGATTTGACGATTTCTTTTGACGAGGACAGTAGTGAGATTGTAAATACAATGATAACAGTAATAAATATTCTTGAAGTAAATGGATTTAAGGTTAACAAAGAAAAAACTAAGATTTTACGAGCCAATCAAAGACAAGAGATTAATGGATTAGTTGTAAATAAAAAAACTAATATCAATAGGAAATACTATAGAGATCTGAGAGCAGTACTTCACTCGATAGAATTAGACGGAATTTTAGAAGCTTCAATAAAATACGTTAATAAAAATGAAAGAGCATATTTTAGGGCTTTAAGAAATTTTTACCAAGGTACAGAGGAGCTATATATGCCCGATAAATTATTAAAAAAAATACATCATCACAATGGAAGAGAATGGTTTACCTATAAATCTATTACAGCAAAGATTGGTTATTTTGGATTTATTCGAGGAAAAGAAGACAAGCTTTATTTGAATTTAAAAGATTGGCTTCAAAAGTTGAAATCGAATCCGTCTTATAAAAAAGTAACGATCCCAAGAATTGAGAAACAAGATAAAGTTGTCTATGTAACAAATGCAACATCAAATTCAATTGTATATTAGCTTATGTATTTCTAACTAATTTAGGATATGACAGTAAAGAAATTGATAATCTACGGCAAGATTATTTATCTAGAAATGGAAAAGTAGATTTCAATAAGATTCATAAATCATTTATATTACAGAGCTTGAATTTTATCAATCTATACTCATTTATGAGGAATTCTAACAATTTTGAAAATGTTGTAGATGAACTAATTAGAGTTGGAAAATTTGAAAAAGTATTCTGATAAAATCAGTTTAATAAGACAATTTAATAGAAATGTATTCCATGACGATTATTCTTGTTCTTATATGAGAAGTGATTATGAGGAAGATAAATTCCATAAAAATACTGGGATTTTTTCAGATGAATTGATAACTAAAAAATACAAAGCTTATATTGTTGAAAAAGAATATCTTTTAAACTTAGGAATGAGACTGTGTAGAAAATGTAATGAAATTTAAGACTACCACGAACAAAGCATACCTGTCTATAGCCAGAAAAATTTGGCTTCGTCAGGTATTGGTGACGTTATAGCTAATAGTAGGACGTCTGTTTCAAAGATCCCTAACTAATCAAAATTTAAATAGAGATACAAGGGCAAACTATTTTGACAGGTGACCAAAAACATAACGACTATAGTGTAATGGGTAAGCAAGTAAGCCAGCTCAATGTTTTATATTTCTTTCCCCACCGAACTTCTTCTTCCAATTATAAAAGGTTGCCTCGCTGATTTCGAGCTTGCGACACATTTCATTGATTTTTGACTCTAGTATCGGCCTGCTTCAGCGCAAATACGATCTGCGCTTCTGTGAATTTAGATTTCTTCTTGACAGGATTATTAATTGTTGAATTTACATAAGTTTGCCGAAATCTCTAATTTAGATCAGTCCAGTTTTTAGGGGGGCATCAGTGTGCGAATAATGGCCTTTTGCTTGACATTTGATCTGATATGTTGATCAGGGGTTCAACCAGTTGTGTCGTATCTGTGCTGAAGTCGTCTGCTGAGTTCCTCGATCTGGTTTGCCTTGGCTAGATTTTTTCTCCATGCGGTTGGAATGGAATCAACGCCATAATGAAGTCCCGCCAGGCCGCCGCACACGGCAGCCGTCGTATCGGTATCCTCACCTAAGTTGACAGCCATAAGGACAGCATCTGCATAGGATGAAGTGGCAAGCAGACACCAGAGGGCGGCTTCCAGACTCTGAACGACATATCCGCTACCTCGGATATCGTCACGATCCCCTGACTGGAGGTTTCCGTCCAACATACGGGAATAATGGTCGCATTCATCAATCGGTATCCCTGCAGTAGAACAGAAATTCGGTATGGTGTGACAGATTCGGATATAGGCATTCATAAGGGAATGTCCTTCCAGGATCTGACGTGCCATTTCCAGGTAGATATGGCAGGCCAGATGAGAACGGATATGGCCATGTGTGATACCGGCAGTACGGCAGGTGATCTGCCATCGTTCCGTTTCATCCGGATCGTCTGCCAGATGAAAGACTAATGGGAGGATGCGCATCAGAGCCCCGTTGCCATTTTGACGTTCCCCTGATGGCCCGGAGGAGATCGCCGATATGCCCTGTTCCAGCCGGTGCAGCGCTTCACGCGTGGTGCCCCCGATATCAAAGACCTGGTCATGCGCCGTCCACCAGGCATCCCTGTACCATCTCAGGAATAGGGAACCCAGGTGGTCCGGGTCCGGGGATGTTCTGGAAAGTTCCTCAGCGAGACAGAAGGTCATGGAGCTGTCGTCCGACCAGGTGCCCGGCGGCTGGTTCCAGGTGCCATATCCCTGCATCCCCGTCACCGGATTCCTGTCTAGGTACTGGCGGTCAAGGAACTCAACGGGTACACCCAGGGCATCTCCCACGGCCACCCCGAACAGGGCGCCGGCCACCTGCGATCGATCCGGGCTGGTCAGGTTGTTCATCACGATCGTCACGGGTTCAGATCATTTGGATATATGCCAGTTCAGCCACATTGATCCGGTAAAGACCGGCGTCGATGTCGTAGTGGGAGGTCCGGGTAGTATTACCCATGAACCAAAGTGCTCCCCCCGTTTCCGGGTCACTACAAAGAAGGAACAGTTGTTTGTACATGGCTCCTTCTACGGGCAATTCCATGATGCGGACATCCCGGAGCAATGCGACCACAGGTGCCGGTCCTTCCTCGGGCATCATCTCCATGATGTTGTCCCAGAATTGGATCCGGATCCTTGATCCGGTCCAGGAGAGCAATCGCTGCCGAATGGCTTCACCCGCTTCGCCCGGTTGCCAGGCCCGTCGGGCTTCCCGTACCTCAAGTTCTATTCGTTCGAGCTCCTGAGGGCTGGGTACCCCCTCCAGGAATATTCCCCCGTCCGGCAATCTCCAGGGAGACAATTCACGGATGGTGATGATCTTGTCTTTTTTCATGATTGGTATTGATGATGATCAGTTGTATTTGGTTTGTCTTTCACCACATCAGGGAGGATCTCCGATCGCCGGGTTTGCCCTTCTGCAGGCCGGGGTCAAAGAGGCGGTGACGGTGGGCATACTGATTCGGTTTATAATCCCTGTATTACCCGATCGACACCCGCCGGTCTCGATTTTCATCATAGAGCAGGTCAAAGTCCTCTCCGGTCCAGACAGCCATGCAGCTCGGCAGACGCGAGGCACTGCCCTGGTTCCATACCTCTCCGATCACATCGGGGATGATATCTTCCAGCCAGACAGTATCCCCGGTCTCCAGGTCCGGTGGGATGAGGTAGGCGGCATAAGGTTTGGGCCAGACATAGGGATAGTAATTGGTCCAGGGGATCACCTCGGTCCATTCTTCCGGATCCGGGATGGAGCGATAGTCACCAGAAGTCTTGATCGCCCCAGTCTCCTTATGCTGGTAGAGCGAGAACTTGCTGCTGATCCGCATTGAAGGGACGACCGGTTTGACCAGTGGCCAGAATCCATCTGTCACGGCCTGATTGATGTCTTCTAGGGTGCGGGCAGTACGAATGACGCGGGTGCCTGCAGGTGGTTCGTTTTGGTCATGGATGCTCATGGGTGATACGGAGTAGAGGGTGATCCAGATCAAGTTTCAGGCAGGTATCCGGTTTCTTTACCAGGAGGTCGGCCAGGGCCTCTTCGGGCAGGCTGTGGGCGTCGAGCAGGGTTCGGTCACATTGCCGGCATCGGGAGCCTGGATCCAGGTCCTCTGCACTCAACCGATACGGACAGTGCATCCGCTTGATCATCCGGCCCGAGGAGGTGGTGAGGGTTTGGGTCAGGGGATTATAGTTCATACTGGAAAATAAGGCGTTTTTTCGTGATGGTGTTCTTTCGACCGGCGGAGAGATGATGATCTTCATCGGCCCTCAGGGGAGGTGAGATAATTCAAGAGGTTCAAATTTAAAATGGGATGTATTCTATCTTCTTCCACCAGACCCACTGCTCTCCAGAAGCATCGACTCTGCTCTCCAGCCAGGGAACTGCTTCCGTGCCGGCTACAGGTTTGTTCAGGAGGGGGTAGTTCTCCTTCAGATTGGGATTGATGTTCTGCTCTTCAAGCAACACGTAATCCCGATAGCGGATCAACCCGTTCGGATCCAGGAATTCTCCGATCAGGGTCAGCAACTGATGTGGAGGGGACATCATCTCCGTCATCCACCAGATCCGTCCGTTCGTAGCGCCCCACCCGGCATGCTTGCGCCCAAAATCCTTCAATAAGCCCACTTCCCGGTTCAGACTGGGCAAGTGGATGAAGATGGTGCAGAATCGGATCGGGATCCGATCCATTTCTACATATTGGATCGATGACGGCTGTTTTTTTACAGGGGATTTATTGTCATCCTGCTGGATCTCACTCATGCTGTCAGAAGTTTGATGGGTCGATAAAGGTCTGCTTGGATGGTCTTTGTCATGGTGGGACGGTTACAAGAATGCACCCCCTCCTCCAACGCTTCAAGAGGGTCCATTGTCACTGGATGAGTAAGATCAGCTGCCATTATCTCATCGATCGCTGTCTTGTACGAGTCAGGTGGCAGGACCTCCCGGAATCGTTCGTACTTGAACCTGGCCTCGGTCGGGAATACCCCGTCGACATCTTCGACAAGTATAGTTCTGCCGACGATCTCCTCAAGCAGAACCCCGGGTGAATTGTGCTCCCGTCCTTTCCGGGGATCTTTGGCAACTTCGCGGACGATATACGTTTTTCCCTCTTCCGGAAGTGCGGAAAAGAACTCGGGATGGGAGATGTTTTGTGCATTCACACAGACGACCAGGGATCCGGGTTTCATAAGGCTTCGTTCAATTTAAAGTTTAGATGGACCGATCAACAGCTTGTGGAGTTGATCCAGCGCCTGTTGCACAGTGTTTTTCGGATCCTTTGCATAGAGGATGTCGGTCACCCAATCCCTTCCCGGCATGGCTTCCTCCACCTGAGTACTATCAAAGATCCAGGCATCTGTATCATCAAACAAGTCGGAGACTACCCGCATCCATATATAAGGATCGATCCAGACGCCATCCGGGTTTTTCGTCCATTCACTCTGTGCTTCTTTCCACAGATCGAGTAGCTCAAAATCCCAGTGGGATGGAGGTTCCGCCCCGGACTCCAGCAGAGGAGGGAAGGCATCTGCGATTGGATCGCTGAACAACTCCCAATGTTCGTAAAGGTAGCCGCCATCACAACAGGCATTGCTGCGATCAAGAATGGCCAGTAGATGGGGCACTCCTCATCTTTTGCACCGCAATATGGACAGGCGATGGCTTCTTCTGTTTCTTCGTTTTGATACATGGGACGAGTGATTGAGATGTCAATGTAAAGGAAATGAGTGCAATTAATTTGCACTACTGATGAAGTAAGACCTAGACAAGAAAAAGGTCATATCGTTTGATCGTTGCAGATCCACTGTCTGGGTGTTCACTATTCTGCCATCCCTTCCCCGAGCAGGGGCTCTGTTCAATGTTTAATGTCCCTTGCAATGACCCTGAACCGGGCGAGCCGGGCCGCTCATTCCTTGAATCAGCAAATTGGCGGACAGGCATTGAACGGCTGGACGTTTAAAACCGGCTGCCAATCCTGAAACTAACCAGGAACATGGAACACAGGAACCAGAAATGCTCTGCCTCCCCCGGTTTGGCGCACTTGGGAATATCCTCTATGCGATCATTGCGTCGCCAAACCCGGACCCCGAGTACTCGGGGCGGTCCGGATCCAGACATCCTGACTCCTAGTATTCAATGTCAGGATCGTCTGGACCACCCCCTCATGAACGCCGTTGTCTCCGGCTTTGGAAGTATTCCGGGAGGGGGACATCATTGTCCCCCGCTGGCGGGGGTGGCTTTTAACATGACTGTAGGTCATGTTAAAAGACGGGGGTGGCCCAACGTACTTTTTATCAAAGAATAATTCCTGTCCAATCCAGAATGCACATTGCCACGTCAAACCTTGAACTGCCAGTACATTGAAAACTACTGAAGTCAATTGGCTAACCAGAAACCAGAGTTGGTTATTGAGCCTATGCGATCTGAAAGCCCCTCTCCTTGGAAAGGAGAGGGGTTGGGGTGCCTGCCCGCCGCAGGAGGGAGGTTATACGTACAGCCTGTCCATTGAAGCTGTCTTCTAATCCTAATCTTAATCAGGAATCAGAAACACAGGAACCAGGACCCAATTCTGACCTTCACCTATCTGTTGCAGGCAGACCGGCATATGTGATCACATAGTGCACTACAACAAGCCTCACAACAGGCATGAATACACCGCTCCAGGCAAGGTTCTTTCATCCGTTGCGGCCTTCTGATCCAGGAAAAAAAGGACTGGTATATTCGTTTACCCAGCCCTTGAAAGACCAGATGTCTACCCAACCCGATCATTCCCAGAACCACGGTCAGGATGCCCATCCACAAATAGATCGCCCCTTGATCCGATGGGGAGATCTGACGAACTGCCCATGGCAGGATCAACAAGACCAATGAGACCATGTAGGCGTTCATCTGCTTCAGACCGAGAATGCCTTGCGCAAAGATCTGACCACCGTGTTCAATCAGGTTCTTCAAAGCCAACTGGATCCGTTTCGAAACACTCTTGAATGCTTTTCGGGGCTGCTCGGACCGCAGGGCCAGGTTGGTTCGTATCCGTTCAGCAAAGGAATGCTGCAGCTCTTTGGGGATGGGTAACTGCTCCAGGTGATGGATCATTGATTCTGCGCTGGCGAACAATAGAGCCCGCGCTTGTTCAAGGCTATATTCGTTTGATGTTTCTCTGATCCCAAAGTAGAGCGCAAC
>JAUILF010000256.1 GCA_030433135.1 Bacteroidia bacterium
TATCACTCCAGTCAATAACAGAATAGGAATGTAAAGCCACCCCTTCAATCAGATTCTGAGGTATATCGCGCATCATTACCTCGGTCCAGTGATAATCGTCCTCACTGGCACCGGAAGCGATGCGATAGATGCTGCTGCTATTCGTCCAGTCCGTCATCAGAGTAGCATATTGTCGATAAACATTGGCATAATATTCAGCGGTCATATTACCACCACATCCCCACATCTCGTTACCCACACCCCAATAGGTTACCTTCCATGGCTCTTCTCTTCCATTTTCTTTCCTCCTCTCTGCCATGGGACTATTTCCTTCGTGACCCACGTATTGCACCCAATCCATCAGGTTCTGCACCGTACCACTGCCAACATTCGCTGCCAGGTATGGCTCAGCACCAATGGTCTCACAGAGGTTGAGAAAATCGTGCGTGCCAAAACTGTTGTCCTCAACAACCCCGCCCCACCAGCGATTTACCATCGTTGGTCTCTCGGCTTTCGGCCCTACACCATCTTTCCATTGGTAGGTATCAGCAAAACAACCTCCCGGCCAGCGGAGATTAGCAACCTTGAGTTCTTTCAAGGCAGCGATGATGTCATTCCGTATCCCATCCGTATTTGAAATCTCAGTATTATCTTCACCCACATAGATACCATCATAAATGCACCGGCCCAGGTGCTCGGCAAAATGCCCATAAATGTGTTTGCTGATTTGGTGTTTTCCCTGATCGGCATTAATGATGAGTCGGGAGGATTGCGCATCCGTAATTCCGGAAGCAACACAAAGTGAAAATATGACAGATAAGAATCGGGCTGTTTGCCGGTACATGGTAACAGTAATTTTGGTTAATAAATGGCAGTAGGTCTCAGAGTATTGGGGTCACCAAAATACAACTTCTATAGTGGTTTGATGGACTATTAACCAGTGAATTTCATCCAGGATGAGGTTGGGCATACTCAGGTTGGTTCTTTTTACTGATTTAGGTCAATATCCAGCCAAAATGAAAACTCGAATAGGAAGAATACCCGTATCTTCCTGTTTATGAGATCTGATTTGTTTACAGAGCTGAAAGGCATCATGATTTTATTGACAGCTGTCCATTTAGTGTCAATGGCCGGAGTGGTTTCAGGTCAATCCGGAGAGGTAAAATGGGATACCAGGGAATCCGGAGTATGGCCGGAAACTTGTCAATATGTAGAGATTAGTTCTACTATGGACGGAGACCAACAGCCTGCCATTTTTCAGGCTAACCCTACAACCGAGGCAGCACCCTTAGTGGTGAGTTTGCATACCTGGAGTGGTGGTTTCGATCAGAAGGATACCCTGGCATGGATGTGTGCAGAACAAGGCTATCATTATATACATCCTCACTTCAGGGGACCCAATAATACTCCCGACGCCTGTGGTAGTCCATTGGCAATCCAGGATATAGAAGATGCTATAGCTTTTGCCTGTAGTCAGGTCAGGGTTGATACCCAACAAATTCATATCATAGGTGCCAGTGGAGGAGGATATGCTACTCTGCTAGCCTACACGGAGTGCCGTTTTCCCGTCAGGTCTTTTTCGGCCTGGGTTCCTATTTCGGATTTGGTGTCATGGTATTATGAGTCTGTGGGCCGTGAGCAAAAGTATGCCAAAGATATTGCCATGGTCACTGCACCGGAATCCATCAGCGATGAATCATATCAATTAAATTCTGAGGAGGCCTGGAAAAGATCTCCTTTGTCCAGGAGCATACCGGTGGATCTCCGAAAGGATAGTAAGCTGTTTATCTATGCCGGGATCCATGACGGATATACTGGATCGGTCCCCATTACCCATAGTTTGACATTCTACAATCATGTTGTTGAGGGATTTGGTGATGCAAAAGAGCAGATCAGTGAAGCAACCCAACTCAAATTAGTGGCTAGTCGCAATACGGATCTTAGACATCCGGGTGAAAAGGAACATGGTGCAGTACTGTTTGAAAGGCAATTCAGGAACCAGGTCCGTATTCAGGTATTTGAGGGAGGTCATGAAATGTTGATAGACCGGGCCATGGAGCCGGTGAATAGCTTCAATATTCTTGTACTGGGTGATTCCAATGGTGCAGCAGAAGATGGATGGGTAAATCAACTGGGTAAAATCCGGTTTCAGGACAGGATCTACAATACATCTGTGGGAGGGAATACCATCGGTTTTGTCAACCTGGGCAGGAGGGAATTGAATACGTTATTGAATGCACAGCAGTATTTGCAGGATGCCAGGGATTCAATAGGTGCGCTCGATAAAGTGGTAATTATGCTTGGTACCAACGATTGTAAAGCAGTTTTTGATGATAGTCTCGAACTGGTACCACAAAATCTGCGATTGCTGATTAACAAGATCAGGCAAAGTGAAGTCTTTCGGGAAGGTCAGTCTGACATCTATATTATATCACCACCTCCATATGCCGGAGATCAAGATCTGATTCCGAAGTATCATGGTGGGTCCGAAGATGTGACCTGGTTGCAACCCCGGTTCAAAGCAATTGCCGAGGAAGAGGGATGTATTTTTATAGATGTATTCTCTCTATTGGAGCCTCGTTGGAGTGAGTTGTCCAAAGATGGCATACACATGACAGAAGCAGGCCAGATTCTGGTGGCAAAAGAATTGGTGAAAGCCTGGTGATTCGGGTTAAAGATTTCCCCCTTCAATAAGGTCATCATTGAGATAGGATTTCTCCACTTTGAGTTCCTTGACAAATTGAAGTCTGCTTGGTTCCTTTACCCCATCAAAATGACAGTCTTTGACAACCACTCTCTTCACAGGATTATCGTTGTCGTATCCATCGATTAACATGGCATATTCACTCTTTTGCGAGGTGACATCCTCGATGTAGATATTTTGCACCACCGGGATGTGTTTATCAGGTTCGCCATCCAGCGTGTAGTGCATATTAATGCGAACGACTGCTTCCTTCACTGTTCCAACCGAAATATCACGGAAATACAGGTTTTCGATTACGCCACCCCGGGCCTGGTTGGTCTTTATCCGAATGGCCCTTTCCAGGTTGGGACTGTCCATGATACAGTTCTCGGCAAATATATTTCTCGCTCCTCCGGATACTTCACTGCCAATGACCACCCCACCATGTCCATCTTTCATAACACAATCCTGTATTACTACATTTTCAATAGGTCTGGCAATGTTTCGTCCATCCTGGTTCCTGCCAGATTTGAGGGCGATGCAGTCATCTCCCGTATCGAAGAAGCAGTCCTTGATTAAGACGTAATTGCAACTTTCGGGGTCACAACCATCGCTGTTGGGTCCGTGACTAATAACCTGAACTGCCTGAACAGTCACATTCTCACACAAAACCGGATTGATTACCCACATGGGGCTATTCTTAATAGTTACATCCTCTATCAATACATTGTTGCAGCGATAAGGTTGAATAAAATTAGGTCTCAGGTAATGACCATCACCCATAATTCTTTCATCAGCAGGCACCTCATTGGTATTCATCATGCTGAGAGCAGGACGATTGAGTGCATCAAGTTGTGAAGGAGTCCCCTCCTGATATCCATACCTTTCCTGACCTTTCCAGGGCCACCAATTAGTACTGTCGGCCTGGCCATCGAGAGTGCCCCTGCCCGTAATGGCTATGTTTTCTTCGTCCAGAGCATAGATGAGCGGAGAATAGTTCATACACTCCATGCCCTCCCACCGGGTAAGTACTACGGGAAGATAATCATCAGGTTCTGTAGAAAACCTGACATAGGCTCCTTCGGAAATGTGCAGGTTGACATTACTTTGCAGATGTATAGGGCCTTTGACAAACCATTCCCCTTGTGGGATAACAACCCGGCCACCTCCTGCCTTGGTGCAGGCTGCAATGGCACTCTGAATTGACTCACGTGCGTCTTTATCTGAATCAGCTCCAAAGTCCGTGATCACAAATTCGTTGTCAGGAAAATCAGGCGCTTTGATCTTTGAGAGTATGACCTCAACTTTGTTCCATGGGGATTGCACTGTTGATGGGGAGGGATTCTCACAAGAGAGGAAAACTGCGATCGCTGTTAAGGTAATGGCAACGTATTTTGTGATCATGTAGGTTTATTTTTTTCGACGCAGTTCCGTTTTGACTAAGTAAACAATTCCCAGAAAAAGAACATAGAAGGCCGTATAAGTCATCCCATCGTATTTTGACTGATGCTAAGGTAGCTTTACGGATCTCCAAAGAAGGTGCAGGAATTAACATCTTTAGCACTATACTTCACTTTCCACCCTATTTTCTACAAGTACCATCTGAAAAAACCTATATTTATTTCAATGCTGCCCATACTCTGACATTATAAGTTAGACCCGGGATCATTTGGACATATCAGTGTAAGGCTGAGTCATTTAGGAGGAGTGAAGCTATACGGAAGTAAAGAAGACCTGACCGAAGAGAAACCGAATGAAACCGAAATAATGGTTGTGCAGCGTACCAGTTGATTTGGATTGTCCTTGCCCCTGAAGATCTGATGATTGGATATCTATAAACTGACGAATGAGGAAACTTTGCCATAGATCTTTTACCATCCTGATAGGAGTTTTGTTAAGTATTGCGGGTCTGGCTTCGGTCGACTACTTTCCGGAGCTGGAAGACCCTTTGTTTGAACCCTGGCGATGGCAGTATTTCCCAGAACTGGAGGGTAAGGGAGTTCATTGTATTGTTGAAGATGACCAGGGCAATGTATGGTTTGGAGTTAACCATGGAATCATCGAGTATAGTGGATATACTTTTACCTTACACAATGCGGAAAATGGACTTGGCAAAAAGCCGATCGAGCAAATTCATGCCACATCGAGGGGAAGGATTTTTGCCGCTTCTACCGAGGGCCTGTATGTATTAGAAAATGATATCTGGAAGTTGTTGTTCTCCTTTCAGAATCGTACTGTTTTGACTGAAGTGATCGTTGAAACGGCTAATGGTGGTATTGCCTTGTGTACCAATCTGGGGTTGTTATCTGTTTCTTCGGATCTGCATTTGAGCTTCATTACATCCAGTACAATTGAACCTTTCGGTGATGATCCCTCTACGGACAATGATGATGTGGAATGGATTACGCTCCCTGATGAAATTTGGGAGGACAGTCAATTTTCCGGAGTTTCCGACCTTTTGCGACTGGATGATGATCGTTGGTGGATGTCTGTTATGGTAGATCGTGATAGCCGCATACTGGAATTTGATCCTGCCAATATCAGTGAGGGTGTCATTTCTGAGTACCGCGTGATAGATTCTCCTGGTCCATTGCCATTTGGAGAGTCAATGAGGATGTTGAAATTGGACGATGGAACAATTTGGCTCACCAATACATCTACCAATATTGGGATTTACCAATTTGATGGTACATGGAACTATGAGGAGCTGGGAGATATTTTTGGTGGGGATGAATTTACCACAGATATCATGCAATCATCTGATGGTGCTGTATGGATTGGAGGATTAGGTAAGCTGCATACGTGGAAGGATGGAAAATGGTCTTTGTATACATCACCAGAATTCAGGATTCCGGCCAACAGGATTATCATCAGCAAAAGTAAGTACAATAACCTGTGGATAGGAGGTGAAAAATCAAAGGTTTATCGCCTTGATTATTCGCCGAAGAGGTGGCTAACTTATAAGAATCTGAACTATCAGGCTGAGAGTAGTCGCAATGTTCAGTGGTTTCTCGATGTGAGTGGCAAGGTAGTCAAGCGGATTGGAGATCATTGGACAGCTTTTGGTCCGGAGGATGGTATGATTGATGCACCTGTCAGGGTGTTTGTCAGCAGAGAAGGACAGGTTTGGGTAGCAGGCAGTCATGATGGAGTGGCAGCAACCGCAGTGTTGGATGGTACGACGTGGATGAGACACCTTCATCCTGAATTGTCATGGGGTATTGATTACCGGGCAGTATTTGAAGCCAGGGACGGAAGTTTATGGTTTGGAGGAAGTGTTGATTTCGTAAAGGAAAAAGGCCAGTATGGCGGTGTCCTTCAGTTGACAAATCCCAGGCAAGAAAATTTGCAGTGGATCCATCATAAGTATAATGAGAATGGCCTGATACAATCGAATGCATATGGAATAGGACAATCAAAGGATGGCAGGATCTGGATAGGGGGAGGCAATTTGTTTTACTACGACGGAGTGAGTTGGAACAGACCTGAAATTGATGAATTACAGCAGTATGTCAACATTGTACATAGTACCGGAGACCTATTGTTTATTGGTTCTCGCTTTTATGGTATCTATATATATGATGGAGAAGAGTTTATTCACTACGATACTGACAACGGGTTAACCAGTAATACGATCATTAGTTTGTTCAGTGGAAAAGACAATAAAATATGGGCTGCCACTGATAGCGATATTTCATGCTTTGATGGCCAGACCTGGGTGAATAATATATTTCCCGAGGAAATGAATATGCAGTTTGAGGGAGGTGAGGTCATTCAAAGTTCAGATGGTGTGGTTTGGATAAACAAATCTCCCCGTGAGTGGAAAAGAAGATCATTTAGTCATCAAAAGGATACCGAAGGAATGTACCAGGGATTCCAAAGTTATCGGTATGTACCAGATAGGAACCCTCCGGAAACCCGGATCCAGGTGTACTCAGATCGTATTCCTTATCATGGCAACCACCTGGTAAGCTGGACCGGTGAGGATTTGTTTGGAGGAACCCAGGACAGTCGCTTGTTTTTTTCATATCGACTGAATGGTGGACCATGGTCTTCGTTTAGTACGGATAAACATCAAACCTTCCTGAATCTGGACAATGGTAATTATACCCTGGAGGTGAGAGCCAGGGATCTGGACTTTAATGTAGACCGGAGTCCGGCCAAAATTGAGTTTGAAGTTTTACCACCGGTGTGGAAACAGGGTTGGTTCATACTACTCGTGGTTACCTTTGTTATTACTATTGTTGTTTTCGAATACCGCATGATCACGAAAAAGCAGAAGCTGGAGAAACTGAATGCATCCTTAAATACCATCAATACTGAACTCAAACATAAGAACGAGCAGGTCTTACAGCAACAGGATCAGATTATGGAACAAAAGCGATTGCTGGAAACCAACTACAAGAACCTGGAAGAGCAAACGGATGAGATTCAAACACAACGTGATCAACTGGAGACAATGGTTAAACAAATTGAGGACTTATCTCAGTCAAAACTCAATTTCTTCACCAATATCTCTCACGAACTGAGGACTCCTCTTACCCTGATATCCGGGCCAATCGAGCAGTTACAACATGAAGATCTGTCGTTGAGTGAAACAGAGAAAAAACGCCTGAGAGAGATCATAGACCGAAATGCCAGTCGCTTGTTAAAACTGATTAATCAACTCCTGGAGATCCGCCGGATTGAAAACAGTACTCTTGAGCTTAAGCTAATGAAGGGTAATTTGGGACAGTTTCTGGATGAGATTATGTCTTTATTTGAAAATTTGAGCCGGGTAAAACAAATCCAGTTTTCATTTGACAACCAGACCAGAAATGCCTTAGTGGCCTTTGATCCGGACAAAGTGGAAAAAATACTGGTTAATCTGATCTCCAATGCATTTAACCATACTCCGGAAGGTGGTAAAATTGCTGTTCTACTAAAAGAGGATTTTTCTGGTGGAGAACGGTCTTTTGTCATTGTAGTTGAGGACAACGGGTCGGGAATTTGTTCAAGCAAGATTGAGCATATTTTTGATCGATATTATACAGATTCCATGGAATCGTGGTCATCGGGAATAGGTCTCGCTTATATTAAGGATCTGGTCGAATTGCATAGTGGTATTATCGACGTAGAAAGTAATGAAGATGTTGGAACCAGATTTATTTTCAGATTTCCCGATAACCTCGATTTTGCTCAAAAGACCGAGAAGTTACTGGTGCATCGGGACAACCTCAATATGACCAATTGGGAGGTTAATCATCTAATGGCCATCCACTCCACCCAACGGGCCGAAAGACTGGAAACTACGCAGGCAGCATCGAATAAGAAGTCAGTCCTGGTGGTGGAGGACAATGAAGACATGGTCGACTTTTTGGAAGGTATCTTGCAAAGTGAATATGTAGTACATGTAGCTTATAATGGAGAGGACGGATTGCGAATCGCTGAGAATCAGTCCATCGACCTGATCGTGAGTGACATCATGATGCCCGGCATGGATGGGCTTACTCTTTGTGACCGGCTTAAAAAGGGAGTGACGACCAGTCATATCCCGGTCATTCTCCTTACCGCCAGAAATCTTGATGAAGATGTTGTAGAGGGATATCATCAGGGGGCTGATGATTATATTAGTAAGCCGTTCAACAGTCAGTTACTGAAAGTCCGGATCTCAAATCTGCTTACACAAAGAGAAAGACTGTGGTCCAAATTTACCCGGGACTTTACTCTGGAGCCCAGGAAGATCAAACTCGAATCACCGGATGAAGAATTACTCAACCGAATAGTAGAGATTATGGAAGAAAATATGAGTGATTCGGGTTTCAATGTGAACAAGATGTGTGAAATGGTACACTTGAGTCACATGCACTTTATTCGAAAGGTCAAGCAGTTGACCGGTAAAAAACCTATTGATCTCCTGAAGTCCTACAGGCTCAAACGAGCGAAGGATTTACTTAAACAAAACAAAACCAATATCTCGGAAATCGCCTATATGGTGGGTTACGATCTGCCAAATTCCTTTAGCCGTGCATTTAAGAAGGAATATGGATATTCCCCCTCGGAATACATCGCCAGTTTGCAGCAGGTAGCACCAAGTATTGCTGAGGATAATTAGCCGGTTAGCTTGTTAGCCAGTTAGCCTGTTTGCTTGTTGGCCGGTTAGCTTGTTGGCCAGTTAGCTTGTTGGCCAGTTAGCTTGTTAGCCGGTTAGCCTGGTTGGCCGGTTAGCCTGGTTGGCCGGTTAGCCGGTTAGCTTGATAGTAAGTTGGCAGGGAATCATGTAATTACAATGAATTATTCATTTAGTGTATTAATATTGTTTCTTTTTTTCTCCAGAATAGAC
>JAUILF010000257.1 GCA_030433135.1 Bacteroidia bacterium
ACAGCGAAGAAAGCCTCAGAGAGGCGTATTATTACTGCCTGCCACGGCCGTGGCAGGCAGTACTGAACAGATAAATCAAGCCCCATCGGGGGCGTAGTAACTTCAAACAGTGGTGGATTGTACTTCCGGTAGGTATGTCCTTCTTTACATTAATCGGACCATGATGGAAAAACACAAGGTCTTTGACCACGGTAATCTCAAAAGGAGGTCAGGGACTTTTGCTGAGAAATCTATTTAAAAAATCAAATGTCAATTTACCATTTATCCTATGTGGGCCGATAAAGAGGTCAATACCCAAAAGATCTGGATTATCGATCATATCATAGTGCTGGCGAACTTTTCCAAACTCGTAGTTCACCCATTCGATACTTGCTATCCCATCTAAATAACCAAACTCTACCATAAATGGTCTGGGTGCTATCAGCGCGGCCATTTCTGCATGGCTAAATGTCTGTCCGAGGTTCCATTCAGGCATCTCATATTCACTGGAAAAAACATAACTATATCTCAGATCGGTTGATACGTTCTTTCGAATCCACTCATTAAAGTCTCCGCTACAAATAGAGAGACAATAATCTTCCAACACGGCAGGTACCCGCAGGGCAGTCTTTCCTCCGTACGAGAGGCCATAAAACGCAATTTGCTCCGGATCCACAAAGTCCAAACTCTTTAGCCATTGAATAATCCGTTGATGCTGACCAATAATTACAGAAAACAGTGAAAACCCAAGCGGGTTTGCCATTCTTTGCAAGACTCTGAATTTATCACCACCTCGATACGGATTATGTGGAGCAAAGGTGACAAAACCTGCCTCGGCAAGAAGGGTAGCAAAGCCACCATAGGTTCTTGATTTCGGGTTAACAGGATCAACCGTGACACAATCCTCCGGCAGACCTTCCAACCCATGTTGACAAACAACCACCGGTCGCTTTGATCCGGGTTTGATATGCCTGGGAACGGTCAGCAGTCCCCATACGAACACATCCTGCCAAACATCCAGTACTACCTCATATCTTGTCCATTGGCTTGTCTCCTCTACCAATCGGGCTCTGGGATTTATGGCCAGGGTAGGATCGGGAAGCCTTCCCAGTACTTCCCAAAGCTCTTTCCTGAATTTAGCTTTTATTTCCTTCTGGTCTTCCCTGTCTCCTTCCAACTTATCCCAAAAATTGTCCTTTCGCTTTATTTCACAATCATTGACATAGTTCTGATAAACAGTCTCCAAATTCCGGACTTGCCTTTCCTGCCTTTTTTCAAAATCGTACCATGGTCCATTATCCTTTCCTGGACTGTAGTCACCCAGCTCAGGCTCAAATCCCAGTTTTCTTGCCAGTTCCACCAGAACGGAATCACAGAATGGTGTCCCATCATGATTCCTGAAAGCATCAATTAATTTTGGTCTTTTCTGGTCAGGGGCAAGTCTTTCCACTCTTCTCAATTCGGCTTGCACGGTCTCAATTGCCGGCGTTTCCAAAAACCCTGGCGCCGCTCCCCTCCTATCGTCATCCGATATCGGCGGTCCGGTAACTGACGGGAAAATGCAATGCTCAACAATCACATCTCTCTCTCCAAACAATGACAGTAATTCGGCATCTCCAAAGTAGGAAAGCAGGTCCCAAATATTTCTGTAGATCGGTTCTTCCCAAACTTGCTCCCGAGCATCCACATACCCACTGATCAATGTCACGTTAATGCGGTCATCGAGCAAACCTGAATACATGGCCAGCAGACCGCCTTCCCCATACCCGGCCACTGCAACAGGAATCGATTTTCCTTGCCTTTCATTCTTTTGGGTTAACCAGTCCACGGCACTGATCACCTTGGAAACTTCGTCCCCAATCAAGTGCCTTCCCAATTCATATCCCTGTCGGTACAGCCATTCACGATGGGGTTGATTTGTAAACCTTTTGATCGCAGCATTACCAGAATAGGTATCCTGACGATTTATCAAACTGGGTATTATTATTTCGCATCCGGCTGTAGCCAATCTATTGCCGATGCCAAACCATGCTCCTCCATCATCGTTAATGCCCGCAAATGACTCTGGTAATATATCCGCATCGGGTAACAGAACGAGACTGGCTTTTATGTCTCCCGGAGGAGTCAACAAAATACCTTCGGCTTCAACACCACCACCTACAACCCACCGCACGGCTCTGGTCTCAACGCCATTCACCATCTGCATCACAGGATTCAGATGGTTATCGGTTACAAGGTGCAGTTTTGGATCATCCCGCTCTTCAGGCAACGCGATACGGTTCCTGATTTTATATAGTTTGTCACTTGTCGTATTGTCATTCCAGGCAAGTATCCGTTGAGACGGTAAAGCTTCCAGCTCCTTCAGAAAAAACTGTCTGATTCCCTCCACCATTTCCTCAGACAGGTCTCCGGTTGTATTCAGTTCCTCACATTCAAATGGTAGTGAATGCTGAGCATGTAGTTGGCATATAGCACCAACATTGATCAACAGGTATAGACTCGTGGACAAGAGGTATGTCCTAAAACCTCCCGGAATGTTCCACAGCTGCTTTATCATGATCTAAATTATTTCATCTCTATGCCCAATCCCAATTTCGATTTATCCCATTACACTCCTCGGTTTTCAATATCCTCTAATATATGCCATATGTATCAACTATGAAGTCAGGAGCCTCAGAGAAGCTTAGTTTGGAGTGGTCAGGGTACCGGATGGTACAACCTTACCTGGTGGAGACTGCGATGATATTGGTTTGTAGTTGAAAACTTTATTTAGCGGGGAGTCATCAATATGGCTGAAGCATTCAATTTAACTCAAGAACCCGGACTGATCTGAGTCATCTCAGTGTAGTAAATCCTGGAAGTGATTAATTCAATTTAATCGCCGTTTGACCATAAAGAGTGAAAGACTGAAAATCAACTCTTTCCAAAAACGAAACCTGTACACCCGTGTTTGGATGAATAAAATCCAGTTCATCGCCAGTAACTGGTACCAGTTTGTATGCATCTCCGTTGGGGAAATAAAGGGAAATCTGGTTATCCTCAAATTTGACTGAAAGATCAATTTGATCGTTCCATTTGTATTCACCCACCAGTTGCATTAAATCATCTGCATTTACGTGCTTCCGCTTAGCCGTTATTTGTTCAAAGTGTTGCCACTTATATACCCGTGAAGTGGACAAAAGTAATTCGTTGCCTAGTGCCGAACCGTTGTCCGAATTGATCAAATAAACCAATCCATTTCCACTGGTGAGGCTAATGGTCATTCCGGTACGATAGCCCATATTGCCTCCATAGTGAGTAATAGCTATATCATCATCCGACCGATTGACCATGAATCCGTAGACATGACCTTCACGTTCGTGGCTAAGGATTGATTTTATCTCGGTCTCTGAGAAAATAGAAGTCTTACCTTGATAAGCTCGGTAAATTTCGATCAGAAATTGAGCCATATCAATGGAATTACTCCAAAGCCCCGCTGCTGCCTGCTCCGGATAATTATGCCAGCCACCCTCTACCATGCTACCCGAGTAAGTGTAACCTCTGGCTACCTGATCAGCTTGCGCATCAGGCAAGGGCTGTGTAAATTCAGAGTGAGTCATGTTGGCAGGTTCAAGAATCCATTTATGCATGATATCCGAGAACTCTTCACCGAATATGTCCTGAACAGCCAGCTCAGCCAATGTATAACCTCCACCGGAATAAGCCAGGGATTCATTGGGTGGAGCAAGGACCTCGATGGCCGGAGAATTCACCCCTTCACTCGCTCTCAAAATATCGAGATCGGAAGGTATGGGCAGGTCACGGGCATATCCCTGATATCCTCCGGCAGTGATTCCTGAAGTATGCGAAAAGATATTGCGAAATGTGACCGGGTTTTCCCGGGTATGCTTACCCTGGGGTATTTGAAAATCCTTCAGGTATTCCTGGATATTTTTATCCAGATCTATTTGACCGGCAGTATGCATGCGCAATGCAGCAAGGAAAGTTACCGGTTTTGACAATGAGGCAACCTGAAAAATACTGGAACAATCCAGGTTCTGCTCTTCTGCATAGTCCTTGTTTACGTATGTATCTGACCAATCAATCTCGCCTTGTTTAATAACAGCAAGCGATAGAGCCGGAATCTTGTACTCAGTCATTTTATGAGCTATGGTGCTGAAATTTTCCGGCTCCTGGATAAACTTAACCTGTCCACGAATTCCATGCTCAAGAGCACTTTTTCTGGCAAAGGATTCCTCCGAGCCAATACATCCACCTTTAATGGCAAGGTTAGTTTCACTGCTAGCATCACCAGTCTTACCAGAACAAGAAATCATGAAAGCCAGAGCAACCTGAAATATAATTCTACCCGAAAAATGGTTCGTGGAAAAAACCGTCCCCAGGATGGGTTGTCGGTGTTTCGCAAATCTCAGCACCAGAAGCACTACGATTTTCATGAGCCCTTCCACCTTGATTCCCCTGATCTGAACGGCCCCAGAGTTTAATGATGAGGCTCCGACCTTTGCCAAAATCTCATTCCTTTTTGGGGAAGGTTTGGGAGCATCATTGCATATCGGGACATTCGGTGGGTCGTATGTGGGATAAATAACTGCCTTCATATTCGTTTCGCTTAATAGCTTCCATATGGATCTAACCACTGCACTCTTCGACAATCAACTCTGACCCTGATTAATCTGCCCAAAAATAACTTATTGTCACATGGTCTCCCTGTATTTGTGACGCAAAGTGTATTCAAAGATTTTTGACTGATCAGATCAGCAGTTCCAACCCATCTTATGCAAATGGTCAGGGTGCCAGATGGTATGGCCTGACCCGGTCTGAATGCTATGATATTGGTTTGAAGTTGCAAACTTCAATAAAACAATAAAAATGGTCCGTTTTTCCATTATTCTGCTTTTAGATCAAACTACCATGAAATCCGACTCCGAGTCACAGTGAGAGATCAATGCCATGGTTGGTCCCATGAGGAAAATGTACAATCAGCATCCACGTGCCCGGGCCGAATTTGATATTAAATATCCAGCAAGAAAATGTCGATATTGAAACAAACAGCAGAAAAAAGGAAACCCGATCGATATGGAAACTTCCCTACTCATTTACAACGAGTCCAAGCAATTAAAACAATTACTGGGTAAGGATAAGACTTTATTTCCTTCATCACTCTAATTTAGCGTAAATGGCTCCAATTCTTGAGTTCATTCCATCCCAGGTAGAACCGGGTGCAGCTTGAAATATTAATGCGAACATCCAGTTTTGGTTGTCTATAGAATTCACGGATGAAAATGGCATGATAGAATATTCCAAAAAATCCGGGCTATTTACCTCATCAATATCTAAAAATGGCGAAAGGTCACTTATGCTCAGATTATCATTGTCAATTCTTATTATTTTGGCTTGATAATCATTTTCAGAATTATCGACAAATCTGAATTTTATTTCCTTAAGAGTATCACCATGAGGCAGAACTATTGGAACACTAATGACATCCTGAATATTAATGCCTATGTAAGCCCCTTCATAATAGTTCACTTTAAACTGGGCATTTTCAGAAGTGGCATTTAGAAAACTAATCGGATAGAATTTTGGAACATTAATTGGCATTTCTATTACCTTTCCCATTGAATCCACTCCAATCACTCGATTGTCCATTCCAGCCAAACCCCTTAAGATGAATGTACTATCAGGAGAAAAGACAAAATGCTCTTCACTAAGTATTCCGGAATCTGAGCCTTTGCCAATTACAAGCCCTTTCTTTTGAGAAAGTAGAAGCGCGCCCTGAAAGACATTTGACCGATTTCCAGTACTTCCCAAATACAACCGATCCCCTGAGGGCATACTCCAGGACTGCTTCATCCATATTCTATATTCGTCGTCATTCCAAACAGGTTCATAATGCAGCCATTGATGGTCCCACCTAGTCGTAATTACATTTGTTCTCAATTTAAGGGTATCATCTACCTGGACAGATCCCTGGATATGAGATAGCTGGCCACAAACAGAGGACCACATGAAACAAAAATACACCAGTAATTTGAATTCAAGAGAAAGTCTCATAATCATTAAGAGCTTCAGCTATGAACAACCAAATGGCGCAGTCATTAATAACATTACCATGTACCAATTCTAACAATTAACAAATATTGAAGGTATTATGAATTTATAGTCAATCATTTCATAATTCTCATGATCATAAAGCGACTGGGTCGACATCTCTATGCATCGTAGATCAAACTCATCAACCTGTTTTTTTTACATCTAAAATCTTAAGCTCACATTAATGTCTAGTTCTCCAAGCCTATGCCTTTCAGGGTTATTTCTCCTCGACTCAACTGGAGGACTCCCTGCTTTTCAAAATCTTTCAATAACCTGGAGATCACCACACGGGAGGTTCCCAGTTCGTTGGCGAGCCTTTGATGGGTAATTTTCACCTTCCCATCTCCCTGCCGGTGATGATACTGGATCAAATAATTATACAATCGCTCATCAATGTGCTTGAAACTCAAATCATTGATTGTATTCAATAAATCGGTATAGCAATTAAGGAAAGTGTGAATGATAAATTGATTCCACCTCGAATACCTGATTTGCCATTCGCGCACGTGATGGGTTGGGATCAGTAGCAATTCGGAATTGCGTTCAGTTATGGCGTGTACCTGACTTTGCATGTCTCCAAAACTTGCCACCAGAGACATCATACAGGTTTGTCCCGTATTGATGTAATACAGCAGAATCTCCCGGTTCAACTCATAATCATTGCGAAACACCCTGATCGCTCCATCCAATACCAGGGGAATTACTTTCATGTATTTTCCGGATTCCGCAAGAGTTACATGCTGGTCCACTGAAACGATCTCACAATTCGTTCCCATCTCTGTTTTGAGCTCGGTTTCAAAGGGTAAATCAGTTAATTTCATAAGGCTCTACTTAAACTCAGTGTACAATACCAAACAATGGTCGATATCAGTAAACGAACATTCTATCGTTCTGTAGAGAAAGTTCCAATAATTTTTCCGGCATGGCAAATTGCACCCGCTTTCCATCAAGTTCCTCCATAGTGAGCCCCCTGGATTTACTGGACATGCCGGAAAGATAAAATGGACATCCGGCCTTTTCCAACACCTCGTAATGGGAACTCAATGAACCGGTGCCCAGACCCTTGAGGTTTTCCAACGCACCATCCCGCATCAGTTGAACTGCATCACCGGCCAGGAACATGGTAACCGTGTGCCCCTGTTCCACCGCCGTCTTTGCCACTAAAAATGCCAATGCCGACACCGTGGGATTTTCGGGCCCCTGGGTCAGATGGATGAGGATGGATTCCCTGGAATTATCCTGGGCATGTCCCAGACCTACAGCAATGAAAGAGACAAGGAAAACAAATACGACATCCTTTAAGAAACGATTCATGCTGATCTCCTATTTAACTGAGATAATTCACTATGCTGTTTCTTCCCGCATCACAGATTTTATCTTCTTAACGACATCGGGTGTGACCTCCTTTAGGCCATGGACCGTATTTGCATGTTCAGCTGCGAGGTTAAGGGCTTCTGCTTCCGTTTTTGCCCGAATGACACCTTCGCAATCATAGCCTACATCCCGACAGTAAATTACTTTTTCCATTTTGGTATAGTTTTGAAATTCAATGAATGATTGGTTTCTAAGATAAGGCAAGAGCGGGATGAAAAACGGTAACTTTTGTTACACAAGAGCAAATTTTTGTCGTATGCCTTTGATGCGAATGGCAGACATCCCTGATAATTTTAGACCTAAAATTCCAAATGATAAGGTATTCAGGCAGGGCATTATTAGATAGGGAATTCCTATGTTTTACGCCCCAGGCTTCCCACGATCATAGCCACTAGCCCTGCGAGGGTTGCCGGTATTAATGCATCATACCAGGTATCCAGTCCAAATCGAAATATGGCCCACATCATGCTGCCAACCAGCATGGATAGAATTGCACCACGGGCAGTAGCACCTTTCCAGTATAGTGCAGCCGTCATCGGTATAAAGATCGAAACCAGACCAAAAACACTGGATTCTCCCACCAAAGCATATATATCGGACTTCCACAATGACATTATCAACGCTATGAGCGCTATGACAACAACACTGGTCCGGGTAGCCAAAAGGAATTGATGGTCAGAAAGCTCGCGAGGCCACATGGGCTTTACCAGGTTTTCGGAAAGGATACTGGCCGGGGCTAAAATAGCACCACTGCAGGTGCTGAGGATGGCACTGACCAATGCTCCAAAAAACATGACCTGCAACCACATCGGCATATGATTTAAAATAACCAATGGCAGCAGTGCCTGGTCGTGAAATGAGTCAGAACCGTCATAAATTAATTGTGCTGCTGAAACAATGACAAGTGGTAGTATGGCCAACAGAAGATATAACCCTGCGGCAAAGTAGGTGGATTGTACTGCTACTTTTTCATTTTTTGCCGAGTTCATCCGTTGAAACAAATCCTGTGAAGCAATACTTCCCAGGCCCAGTACAGCCCAGGCAGAAATCCAGGTGGTGATTGATTCCCGATCCGGATCAGGAAAGAATTGCAAATGACCTTGCGGGATGGATGCCCAAACATGGTTAAAGCCCCCGGCATAGTCAATCATAAAAAGGGTGACAAAAATCAATCCGACAATGATCATGACACTCTGGATAAAGTCAGTGACCGAGACAGCCCACATACCACCGGCAACCGTATATATGGTGACCAGTACTGTACCGATTAGTATGCTTGCAGACAGGCCAATTCCGGTCACTACCTGGAAGATCAATCCCAGGGCCACCATCTGAGCAGCGGCATATCCAAAGAAACTGATGACCATCATGAGGCCTGCAATTCGCTCAGCCACCACTCCATACCTTTGTCGAAATAAATCAGGAATGGTCATGCCCAAATTAAGTAAGTCAGATATTGAGCGGAGAGCCAAATTAGTTAAACAAGAATTAAGAATTGTTAATGGCGGCAACGAATTAAAAAACCAATT
>JAUILF010000258.1 GCA_030433135.1 Bacteroidia bacterium
GGATAATTGAACAGATCCAGGCTTCCCACATCCACGGTGGCATACTCGGGCTCCAGGTTGGTACCCAACACCTTATTGCAGTATCGAGCCAGATTGGGTAAAGCTGTGGGATTACTGTACCAGTCACCGCCACCATTATATTTTAACAACGCCAATTGAAGATTCCGGGTAACTCCATCTTTCATTCCGGTCTGAGCTACAAACAAAACCAACAACACCAGTACCCATTTCACATTTCTCATCTGTTCTGATTAACCATATTGAATAAACATGTAACGAAGATACCCGCTGTTTCAGTTCGTAGCCTCTGTCTTCCCAGTGAAATTTCACCAAAATGATTCTCAAGGACCAACTTAACCTCATCCAGATCAAAGTCACCCTCAGGACCAATTAATAAAAGGGTTGATAATTGAGGTTGTAGCACTCTGGATAGCAGACGTCTTTCACCTTCCAAACAATGAGCAATCCATTTTTGATCAAATACCATGTCTCTTTTTAGAAATTCAGCCAGGGGAGTGAGCTCATGCAACACCGGCAGCCAGGCTGACCCGCTTTGTTTCAACGCACTTATAGCAATCCTGCGCAATCGATCCTTGTTAATTTTATTTCTCTCTGTACGATTCGTAACCAGAGGGGTGATTTCCGAAATACCCAGTTCCGTGGCCTTCTCCACAAACCATTCGAAGCGACTCATGTTTTTGGTAGGTGCCATGGCCACATGTAATCTCGCCGGATCCCGGGGTAGGTGCTTTTGCCTTCTGATATCTGCGACAATCTGCCTTCCATCCTTCAACAATCCACATTGATAGATATTGCCCTCTCCATCCAACACAGTGACTTCATCTCCGGCACGTTTGCGCAAGCTTTTCTGTAAATGAACCGTTTCCGCTGCGTCGAAATAAATGGTTGATCCCTCAATCTTGTTAGCAAAGAAAAACTGCATAACTCAAATGTAGCACCGGAAAAAGAAAGTGCCAAATACCAATTTACAAGACTGTACCGATCCCGGATACCGTCCTTACTTTTGTCCATATAGACCAATCCCTCGTCTATTAAGTGGCACACGACACCCCATTCATCTACCTCATTAGGCGGATAAGTGTACATTTGCAGTCATTTTTTAAAACTTTACTTCCCATCCCGGCGTTGTGGAAGTGCTTAAGAGATTTTTATGGGTTATTTGATCATGATTGCACAATTCGTGCTCAGCTTATCCATCCTGATAGTATTGCATGAATTGGGGCACTTTCTTCCGGCCAAGTGGTTTAAGACCCGGGTTGAAAAATTTTACCTGTTTTTTGACCCCTGGTTTTCGCTGGTAAAAAAGAAAATTGGTGAGACCGAGTACGGAATCGGCTGGCTGCCACTAGGCGGTTATGTGAAGATCTCCGGTATGATCGATGAAAGTATGGATCGCGAACAAATGGAGGGCCCTCCCCAGCCCTGGGAATTTCGTTCCAAGCCGGCCTGGCAGAGACTGATTATCATGTTGGGTGGAGTCACAGTTAACTTTATTTTGGGTTTTCTGCTGTTCGGTATGATCCTCTTTATTTGGGGGTCGGATTACATTCCAACGGAAAATGTAAAATATGGATACAGAGTAGACTCACTGGCCATGGACATCGGACTTGAAAATGGTGACAATATCCTTAGTATCGGATCAGTACCATTCGACCGTTATGATGTAGGTGCTTTCAAGAAAGCCATTGTGATCAACGATGCTCGTGAGATGACCATTGAACGAGATGGGGAAAGAATGAATCTGCCCATTGACAAAAAATATGTGACCATCCTATCGAGCTATGCCTACAAGGATGCTTCTCTTTTTGTTCCCAGGGTACCGGCAGTCATTGGTGAAGTCCAAAAGAAAAGCCCGGCCGAGGAAGCTGGTCTTCAGGCAGACGACCAGCTCGTAGCTGTGAATGGCGAATCTACTCCCTTCTTCCACCAGTTTTATGATGCCCTGATGGCAAACAAGGCTCAACCCATCACCATTACCTATGATAGAAACGGCCGGGAGAACGATGTGACTCTGACCAGTATGGATAATGGTAAGATTGGCTTTCGTAGCAAGAGCTATCTCGAATTGCTGGAGTCAGAGAAAGAAGAATATACCCTCGGTGAAGCCATCCCCGCAGGCGTAGTGGAAGGTTATGATTTCCTGGCATCCCAAATAAAAGCTTTTGGCAAAATGTTCAGTGGAGAAATCAAGGCCACGGAGAGTCTGGGAGGTTTCGGCACCATTGGTGGACTCTTTCCCAAAGTATGGAGTTGGCGGGCATTCTGGTATGTGACCGCCGTGCTCTCACTGATTCTTGGTTTTATGAATTTGCTACCTATCCCGGCTCTTGATGGCGGACATGTTATGTTTCTGTTGTACGAAGTTGTGACGGGACGCAAGGTCAGTGACAAATTCATGGAATATGCTACACTTGTCGGTTTTGCCATTGTCATTGGACTGGTGCTCTTCGCCAATGGTTTGGATTTCATGCGTTGGCTGAAGGGGTAGAAGTACGGTTGCCGGTGGTCGGTGATCGGTTGCCGGTTACTGATCTTTTTCCAAGATTATCAAGATGTACAGCTGCTAGATTGATCGCTGGTACAGTGCCGGGTGCCCAGCCAGAGGCCAGCCAGAGGCTGATTAGGACTGGCAGGCAGGTGTCGGGTACCGGGTGTCAAGAAACGGTAATCGGTAATCGGTTGCCGGTGGAATTAGAGGGAGCAGACTTCTACTCTAGATGAGGGGATGCAAATACCATTTCCCCCGCTGGCGGGGGAAGAATGAACCAAATCTTCGATTTGGGCTTCATTCTGGGGGTGGCTGGAGCTGCGCCCCGTTTCATTTCATCAAAAAACGATTCATTGGAATTAAACAACAGTTCACAGGAAGTAGCTTGATCTGCAACTGTTGTGAACGCATCTTTGTATTACCAAAACAAATGAAGATGCGACAGTTGCTTTTTACTCTTGTCTTACTGGGAATACCCCTGATGATTAAGGCTCAAACTATTAAGGGGACCGTACTTGACAAATTGAGCCAGGAGCCCTTGATTGGTGCCAATGTGATCCTCACTTCTGTAGAACCTGAAATGGGAACCGTGACTGATGCCGAAGGTCGTTTCAGTATTACAGATGTAAATCCGGGAAGACACCATCTCATGGTCAGCTATCTGGGCTATGAAACGGTTAGCCTTCCCAACATCTTATTGACCAGCGGAAAAGATGCTATCATGGAGATAACCCTCGATGAGTCCCTGGTTCAGATGGATGAAGTGGTAGTCACATCCAAGGTTGAGAAAGACAAAGCCAACAACGATATGGCTACTGTCAGTTCTCGCATGTTTACCCTGGAAGAAGTTACCCGTTACTCCGGTGGACGAAACGATGTGTCTCGAATGGCAGCCAATTTTGCCGGGGTGAACATTTCCAATGATTCCAGAAATGACATTGTCATTCGTGGTAATTCTCCCACCGGGGTTTTATGGCGCATAGAAGGTATGCCCGTTCCCAATCCCAACCATTTTGCTACTCTTGGTACGACGGGTGGTCCGGTATCGGCTCTGAATACCAACGCCCTCAAGAACTCCGATTTCCTTACCAGCGCTTTCCCGGCAGAATACGGCAATGCCAATGCCGGCGTCTTTGATATACAATTTCGAAGCGGGAATCGCGACCGCTGGGAATTTACCGGGCAACTGGCTGCCTTCAGCGGACTGGAATTTATGGTAGAAGGACCGCTTTCGAAAAAGAAGAAAGGATCATTCCTCCTGAGCTATCGCCACTCTTTTGTCGAACTGGCAACGGCCGTCAATCTCAACATCGGTACCACTGCCACTCCCGCCTACCGGGACATCACTTTTAAGATTGATCTGGGCAAGACAAAATCAGGATACTGGACTTTTTGGGGGATCGGAGGTACCAGTGATATCGATTTTCTGGCTGAAGATGTTGAGTCAGATGATTTTTTTGCCAACCAGGATGAAGACAGCTATGCTACCAGTTTGCTGGGTATGACCGGCATAACTCACCGATGGCTACTCAATAATGACACCTATGTTAAAACCATTATCGGGCTTTCCACAGCAGCCAACACGTTTGATGTCGATGAAGTACTGCAAGACTCAGAGAGAAACAGAATTCTCGAAATAGATGATAAAAACAGCCGATTCACCCTGTCTTCCTATATCAACTCGAAGCTCGGAACCGGTATCAATCTGCGAGCCGGAATTCTGTACGAAAAATATTTCCTCGATACCTACGGCAGAGACAAGGATCATGGAGAATGGATCCAGTTTCGGGATTTCGAGGACAACCTCGACCTGTATCAGGCCTTTGGACAATTACAGTGGAGGTTAAGCAAAAGTCTGACTCTTAACGGAGGTCTCCACCTACAATATCTCGATCTCAACCAGGATTTTGCTATTGAGCCCCGTGCTGCCATCAACTGGCACCTGGATGACCATCAGAGCATTAATCTCGGCTTTGGTATTCACAATCAGATGCTGCCTCTCCCAGTGTACCTGTACAAGAATTTGCAACCAGACGGATCTTTGGTCCAGTCTAACCTGGATGTCTCTTTCCTCAAGAGTGCTCACTATGTACTGGGATATGACCGTAGTTTTGGAACAGACTGGAGATTGAAGACAGAAATCTATTACCAGGATCAGATTGACGTGGCCGTTGATCAGGAAATCAATAGTTTCTCAATTCTCAACGTGGGAGCAGACTTCGGATTTCCCGAGATTGGGTTTTTACAAAACGCCGGAGATGGTGCCAATTACGGGGTAGAGCTAACCCTGGAGAAATTTTTCTCCAAAAGTTTTTACCTCCTGACCACAGGATCACTTTATGAATCGAGATACAGTGGAAGCGATAGAGTAGATCGAAATACAGCATTCAATAACAACTATGTCTATAATTTACTGGGAGGCAAGGAATTTCCGGTAGGTAAAAGAAAAACCAATGTCATTACGGTTGATTTTAAATGGACAACTACCGGGGGACGATACTATACTCCCATCGACCTTGATGCATCGATCGCTGCAGGCAGGGAAATAAAACTCAATGAGCAGGCTTTCAGTGAGAGATTCGATCCTTACTTTCGTCTGGATATTAAGGTAGGATTTCGATTGAACAGTACCGGAAAAAAACTGTCACAGCAATTCTATCTCGACTTCCAAAATATCACCAACCACCAAAATATCTTTACCCAGCGTTACAACAACTCCAGCAAGGAAATTGATACGATTTACCAGATCGGGTTTTTTCCCGATGTACTCTACCGAATACAATTCTAACAGGTACCGGGTGCCGGGTACCCAGCCAGAGGCTGGCAATGCAGGTGCTGGGTTTGGAGTCAACATTCAGGTGTCGAAATGTAAACCAAGGTATAAGCTGACAATGAATTAATTTTGCAGCATGAGTAGGAAGGAAATAATTGGATTTAACGACAAATGGCTATTGCTGTTGGGTATTCCGTTTGTGGCACTCGTACTGTCCAGTGTCTTATTCAGTGATGTATTACATCAGGGTCATGTGTATTTTCTTTCTCTCTGTTATCCTATTTCCCTGGCTTACACCATATTCTACTGGTTGCTCTTCCGGGAAATCATGATTCACCTTAGGAGAAGGAAGAGCATGCAGAATAATACCAGACGGAGAGTAGCCATAGAACTAATCCTGGTGGTGGGGCTTTTTCTCGTCCTGAAATTTCCTCTGGACTATCTCCTGACAGAAGTGCTGTCGGTAGAACAGAATGAATTCAGGCCCAACCCCTGGCTCGAGCTCTTTACAGGATTGATCATGTGCCTCTTCATCACATCTATTTATGAGATTATTTACATCCAGAAAAAATTGGAAAAATCCATCCTGGAAAAAGAACAGTTAACAAGAGCACGAATCCAGTCTCAATTGGAGGGCTTGAAAACTCAGATTCAACCCCATTTTTTGTTCAATAGTCTAAACACCCTGGCCGGTTTAATTCCTGAAGACAGTGCCCGCGCAGTGGAGTATGTCCAAAAACTGTCCAGTGTCTTTCGCTATATTCTGGATATCAGGAATGAGGCCCTGATACCTTTGGAAGATGAAGTTCACTTTCTCAAGTCATATATAGTTTTGCAAAAAGAAAGATTTGGGGAAAACCTCAAAGTAAATCTTCAGATTGATCCGCAATTTATGTCCATGATGGTGGTTCCCCTATCCTTGCAGATTCTCTTTGAAAACGCCATCAAACACAACATTCTCACCCGGGAGAAGCCACTGACCGTCAGGATCTATATAAACCGACTGGGTAAACTTACGGTCGAAAACAACTTACAACCGAAAGAGGTCATTGGATCCACCACCAGGATCGGATTGGAAAACATCAAGAAGAGATACCGGTTTGTTGTCGAAGAAACGGTGGATATCGTGCCCACACTGGAGTCCTTTGTGGTAAGTCTTCCCCTGGTTCACCCATCATCAATCCAGCTGTCATGAGAGTAGTGATAGTGGAGGATGAAGAGGGAGCTGCCCGTCGATTGAGGACCATGTTAGCCGAAATACGGGAGGATTACCAGGTAGTATCAGTTTTACAATCTGTCACTGAGTCGGTCAACTGGTTTAATGAACACACACAACCCGATCTGGTGATGATGGACATTCAGCTGGCAGATGGCCTCAGTTTTTCGATTTTCTCCCAGGCCACAATACGTTGCCCGATAATTTTTACCACAGCTTTTGATCAATATGCCATCCGGGCATTTAAGGTAAATAGCATAGACTATCTCCTCAAGCCGATTGATGCCCATGAATTGCAACTGGCCATCGGCAAATACGAGCGTCATCGTGTACCCGGCCCAAAATTAACCTCCCAATTGGCAGATCAACTCCTGCAGTCCCTGAATATTCGCGAATACAAGCAACGCTTTTTGGTGAAATCTGGCAATGCTCTGCAATACCTGGATGCGCACCGCGTGGGATTTTTCTACAGCGAGGACGGCATCAGCTTTGTCAGGGATTGTGACAATCAACGTTATATCATAGACTGTTCTCTGGATCACCTGGAGTCTGTGCTGGATCCCACCCGGTTCTTTCGTATTAATCGAAAAATTATCGTCCACATCCAGTCCGTGGAAAAGATTCAACCTCACCTCAATGGCCGGTGGAAGCTGGACAGCCCTCAATACAGGGATATCGAAATGATTGTAGCACGTGATCGCAGTAGTGGATTCAAGAAGTGGTTGGATGGAGAGTAATCGAAGGTACCAGCCAGAGGCCAACCAGAGGTTGGTGCGACTGGCAATGCAGGTTACCGGGCAGAATTTACAAGATCTTCAGGATGGAAAGATACACAGGATGGTGATGGGGGGCTGAGATCTTGAGGGCTATAGACGTACGGCAAAAATTACTGCCTATTCAGTTTCAAAAAGCTAAATATTAGTACTTTTACCGTCCTTCTGCAGATCAGAATGCTATCTGCAAATGATGTGATACAATGTACTAAATATGCCGAAGTGGCGGAATTGGTCCTCCTTCTCTAAAGCTGCGGCAGATATCCAAAAGGATATCAAAGAGACTACTTATGGTCTCATCTTTGAGAAAATGTACCATTCAAGCCGAAGTGGCGGAATTGGTAGACGCGCTGGATTCAAAATCCAGTTCTGGCAACAGAGTGTGGGTTCGATTCCCACCTTCGGTACATTAAACATTCAGTAAGCCCCTGTAGAACCAGGTTTTGCAGGGGCTTTTCTAATTCCCAATGATAGAGGTACAGACAACAACACCTCACTTAACCCGGCCACACTTTGATCGACCTACTTTTCCCCCCAATCTTAGCATCTTTGTGGCATTGATTGTATGGACTATTTCGAAAGATTTAATGAATTACAGCGAAGCCATAAAAAGACTCCACGAACTACAAGATCCAGACAAGGTGGTCTTCAAGGAAAAAAAGTATGGCATTATTGCCAAAAACTCCCTGGGTATTTACCATAAAGATCTGTCCCAGCTTGCTAAAGAAATTGGAACTGACAACCAACTTGCTGTTCAGCTTTTTGATAGTGGAATATACGAGGGCAGACTACTTTGCAGTAAAATCTTCAAACCACGGGATGTTACCGAACCATTAATGGAGAAATGGGTCAGTACTTTTGAAAACTGGGAAATCTGCGACAGCTTTTGCATGACTGTCTTTGCCAAAAGCCCCTATGCCGTAAAGAAAATCACAGAGTGGACCCTTAGGGAACCTGAATTTGAGAAAAGAGCCGGTTTTGCTATCATGGCTGCATACAGTATGGCAGACAAGAAATCTGGAAATGAACTCTTCGAACAGTTTTTCCCCATCATCATAAGAGAATCCGACGATGAAAGAACCTATGTGAAAAAGGCAGTAAACTGGGCTCTTAGAAATCTTGGGAAACGCAATATTGACCTTAACAAAAAGACCATCGCAATTGCCTCGGAGATGCTCAAATCCGATAGCTCTGCTGCAAAGTGGATTGCAAAAAATGCCCTTAAGGAGTTGCAAAAGAAGAATGTAAGAATGTCAGACTATCCCAGGGCAGTATACAGAAGGCAATAACAACTGTCGTACTCGACTCTGCGAGATCATTCGGTCATGAGTCAGAAGTCCCTGGAGCCCTGCTCTCCACGCAGCTTGATCCGGATTTAAAGTGGCATTAATCTTGGAGATATGGATTGAACCCGGAGTATGCCATAGACTTACTACATATTCCGACTGATTGGTGCAACGAATCCAATCTTTCGCAGATCTGGTAAGTATATCCCTTTCGTAAAAATTTATTTACTACATGGCTGCATTTCAAGTCAGCTGGAGGATTAAACCAAACAACTACACCCTATGAAGCATTTGATTCTATTTTTGTTGTTCCTAATATCCGTGAGGACGTCTGCGCAGAAGGCCAACGATATCAATCAATCAATAATAGCTCAGGCAGCGTTTTCTGATGAT
>JAUILF010000259.1 GCA_030433135.1 Bacteroidia bacterium
TGCAGTCGATTTCCTTTGGGTCCAATCCTTTGCGGATGCAAGCATCCTGAGGATTTGCCCCAAACGAAAAAGCTCCCGGGCGGGAGCTTGTCGTTCTGTATCCTCTGGTGGAGCTACGGGGATTCGAACCCCGGACCTCTTGACTGCCAGTCAAGCACTCTAGCCAACTGAGCTATAGCCCCATAAGTCTTACGGTCGGCAAAAGTACATATTTAACTCAATCCTTAGTAGAAAAAAGATGAAGATTTATGCAGCAATCTATCTGAAAAATTCTTCAAACGTTAATCCATCTACAGGCAATGTCCTACTACCCCAACACCGGCTGCTCTCCCAGGAAGGGCTGGTGATACGATCGCTTATCTGTCGCCTTGTACATGGCATTGGCCACAGCTCCGAATATAGGTGGAAACGGAGGTTCCCCCATTCCGGTCGGGTCGATGCCGTTATCCACAAAATGGACATCTACAGACCGGGGTGCTTCACTCATGCGAATCATCCGGTAGGTATCAAAATTCTTCTTTTCCGGTACGCCATCCTTGAAGGTCATGGCACCATAAAAAGCATTGCCGATACCGTCAGTGATGGCTCCTTCCGCCATATTGGTCGCAGCATCGGGGTTCACCACAATCCCGCAATCAATGGCACAGCAGACCCTCTCCACCCGTGGTGTACCATTCTCCATCACCAGATCCAGGACATGGGCAACATAGGTAGCATGGCAGAAATAGGCGGAAACTCCGCGATATACATTGGGTTGCTCCTGCCCCCAGTTTGCTTTTTCTCTCACCAGTTCTAACACACCGGCGTAACGGGCAGCATCATAATCGTTCCTTTCACCAACGGGATCGTTCTTGGCTCGTTCCAATAGATCAAGCCTGAATTGAATAGGATCTTTACCAGCAGCTTCTGCTACCTCATCCAGAAAAGACTGCTCCGCCCCTGCAATAAAGTTGGACCTGGGAGCTCGAAACGCACCAATGGTAATATTGGAGTCAATGGACCATTCCTCCGCCATATAATTATCCAGAGCTCCGGCCGGAAACCGATGGGCAAATACCGGACTTTCCGGTACTCCACCGCCCTTCACATGAAAGGCAGTCATATTGCCATCCTCATCCAGTGCTGCCCGATAAGTGGCATGGTAAGATGGGCGATAAATACCAAAAGTCATATCGTCTTCACGGGTATACATCAGCTTAACTGGTGCATTCACTTTCTGTGAAATCACTGCTGCCTCGACAATGTAGTGACCATAAGCCCTTCGCCCAAAGCCACCTCCCATCCGGGGCAACTCGATTTCGATATTCTCGATGGGTATATCGAGCCTTGCAGAAACGGTCTGCTCAATTACCGAAGGTCCCTGGATAGGGCCTGCCAGTTCTACCTTATCGCCTTGCACGTGAGCAAAGAAATTCATGGGTTCCATACAGTTGTGAGCCAGGAATGGTGCTGTATAGGTTCGTTCGATGACCTGGGCAGCATTAGCGAATGCCGCCTCGGGATCACCATCTTTGCGCGTGACCTCGCCGGGCTGATCGGCCAATCTCATCATTTCTTCCCGATGAGCCGTGGTACTTTCCAAACCTGCGGGCACAGTAACGGTCTCTTTTCCTCCCCATCCATTCACGGTAAGGGAATGCTGATCAAACTTCTCCCATTCCACCGGGAGAGCTTTTTTTGCATTCATTACTTCCCAGGTGGAGTTGCCCACGATCGCTACCATTTCGGGAAAGGCATTGGTATCAAATCCCTGCCTTTCATAATCCTCCCTGAAGGTCTCCATGGCAAACACATCCACAATACCCGGCATTCCTTTTACGGCATCCGTATCCACAGATTTAAGCTTCATTCCAAAAGCAGGAGGATGAGCAATCATGGCATACAACATCCCTTCCTTTTTCTTGTCTAACCCAAACATGGGTTCACCGGTGACGATCTGCTTACCGTCTACATTCTTTCGGGAAGTTCCTATGATCTTGAATTCTTTGATATCTTTTAATTCCACCTCTTCCGGAACCGCAATTTCACCGGCAGCTGATGCCATCTCTCCATAACCAGCTGTTTTTCCACTGGCTTCGTGTATGAGCATTCCGGCAGCGGTTGTGATCTCTGCTGCCGGCACCCCCCAGGCCTGTGCAGCGGCTTCGCGCAACATATATCGGGCCGAAGCTCCTGCCATTCTCAGTCCTTCCCATCCATTGCGAATGCCGGCACTTCCCCCGGAAAACTGACCGGTCGCAGTATACTTGTCGGCATTAAAATTAGCCTGTTCCACGACCACCTTTTGCCAGTCAATATCCAGTTCCTCGGCAATGATCATAGGCATGGAGGTTTTTACATTCTGACCGAATTCAGGGTTGGGTGACATGATGGTTACCACACCATTATCACCGATCTTGAGATAGGCGTTGATGTCAAACCACTCTTCCGGCATCTCCAATACATTTTCCTCAGCAGGTTGACAAGAGACGAGCCAACTGAATCCCAATACCATGCCACCACCGGCCATAGCGGATGATCTTAAGAAAGAACGTCGATTATATGATGTTTTAATGAGCGTCATTTTTACATTTTAATGATCCGAAAATTTTGATACTTCTGGGATAGGTCAATTTTAATATCTAACCAGTGGCAGCGGTTTTGATCGCGGCCTTGATGCGCGTATAAGTTCCACATCGACAAAGATTGCCATTCATAGCCGCATCGATTTCTGCATCGCCGGGAGTTGGATTGCTATCCAGCAGAGCTGCAGCACTCATGATTTGCCCGGCCTGGCAGTATCCGCATTGAGGCACATCATGTTCCAACCAGGCTTTCTGTACGGGATGGTCTCCCTTTTCCGACAAGCCCTCGATCGTGGTTACCGACTTATTACCTACTGCCGATACAGGCATTGAGCACGAACGCACAGCAGTTCCATCAATATGGATTGTGCATGCCCCGCATTGAGCAATTCCGCATCCGTACTTTGTCCCCACCAGATCGAGATGGTCTCTGAGGACCCAGAGCATCGGGGTAGCGGGATCGACATCCACTTGTTGTTTCTTTCCGTTGATTTCTATATCAAAAATTGCCATAACACAAGTTAATTTATGATGTATTATTTACTAATTCAATTTCACTCTCCTATATCAAATCCTAAAGATCGTTATCGCCTTTGTGAGCCAATTTATTATCCAAGAAGTCTGGATTCCTGATCCTGCTCCTTGGTAGTAAACGGCTGGTGATAATATCGCTGACCAGTTGCGCGATATAAAGCACTGGCCAATGCACCTACTGCCGGCGGAAGTCCAGGTTCTCCCAAACCGGTAGGACTGATATCATTCTCTACGAAGAAGACTTCGATTTCCTCCGGTGCCTCACCATGGCGAATCAACCGATACGAATTAAAATTCTCCTGTACCGGAGCTCCATCCTCAAATTGAAGCTCACTATACATAGCATGACCGATTCCATCTACTACTCCACCTTCAATGATGTTTTTGGCACCTTCACGATTGATCACAATTCCACAATCTACAGCACACCAAACCTTCTTCACTTTAGGCTGGCCGTTGTGCATGACCAGGTCCAGAATCTGGGCAACATACGAATTGTGACAGAAGTAAGCTGCCACCCCACGGTAAACACCGGGCATATCTTCACCCCAGTTTGCTTTTTCCCGGACCAATTTTAACACACCTGCATAACGTTCCGCATCGTATTCGTATTCTTCACCTACCGGGTTGGTTTTGGCCCGATCAAACAACTCCAGTCTTAATTCAATGGGATCTTTGCCAGCAGCTTCAGCCACTTCATCCAGGAAAGACTGTTCAGCTCCAGCGGTAAAATGTGACCGGGGAGCACGCCAGGCTCCATAGGAGATGTTCGACGGAGATACCCGCTTCACTGCATAATAATGATCAATGGCTCCTGCAGGAAACCGATTTGGAAAAACCGGGCCTTCCCGAAAACCGACACCCTTCACACTGAAAGCTATAAGGTTGTTGTTTTCATCCAACCCAGCTTTATACGTTGATCGATAGGCCGGCCGGTAAGTTCCCTGGGTCATGTCATCTTCCCGGGAATATATCAGTTTGATTGGTGCACTCATTTTACTGGAAATAGCCGCAGCCTCCAGGCCGTAGTGCGTATATAATCTTCTTCCGAAACCTCCTCCCATCCGGGTCATTGCCACGGTAATGTTCTCCAGAGGGATACCCAGCATCTTGGAGGTAGATTCCTTCAGATTATTAGGGGTCTGAGTCGGCCCCACCAATTCTACCTTGTCTCCGTTCACATGAGCAAAGAAGTTCATCGGTTCCAGGGTATTGTGTGCAATAATCGGCGCACTATAGGTTCGCTCGATCACTTTGGCAGCCCCGGCAAACGCCGAATCGGGATCACCATCCCGTCTTTCTTCCTGGAGGGTTCCATTATCCAGATCTCTGGCCAAGCTCTCTGCATGGCTTTGATTGCTCTCCAGTGTACTTTCCGTCTCCCAATTGGATTTCAGAGCCTTCTTGGCATTTATCAGCTGCCAGGTTGAATCACCCACAATGGCAATCAACTGATTAAAGGCATTCACATCAAAACGGCCCTCATCTTCGTAACCCGTATCGATGATAAAGGCATCCCTTATCCCATCCATACCTTTGATCTCCTGCTGATTAAAGTCCTTGACCTTCATACCGAAAGCAGGAGGATGTTGTATCATTGCCAATAACATTCCCTCACGCTTGAAGTCCAGCCCAAAAACCGATTTGCCGGTGACCAGTTGCGGGCCAACCACATTTTTCTGATAGGTCCCGATGAGTTTAAAGTCCTTGGGGTCTTTCAGCTCGATCTCTTCGGGAACTTCCATGTCTACCGCCCTGGAGGCAATATCACCGTAACTTATGGAACGGTCACCGTTGACTTCACTGATAATTCCATCTCGAACCTGTAGGTCGGACACCTGAACACCCCATTCCCCGGCAGCAGCCTCCAGCAGCATTCTTCTTCCGGTGGCTCCGGCCATTCTCAATGCATCCCATCCCAGCATAATGGATAAACTTCCACCGGCAAACTGAGGATTATGGAATACATCTTCATCCAACATACCTTGTTCTACAACTACATGTTCCCAATTTACATCAAGCTCTTCTGCCACGATCATCGGCATCGAGGTCATTACATTCTGCCCGATCTCCGGATTAGGAGAATAGATCGTCACCAGACCAGTGTCTCCAATTTTGATATAACCGTTCATCTCAAACCATTCATTGGGAATGGCTATTGTTTCTTCCTCCGGAGAACTACAACTGGTCATCCAATTAAAACCAATGAGCATTCCACCACCGGTTGCTGCTGATATCTTCAGGAAAGAGCGACGTTTATGGCTGGTTTTGACAAGAGTCATATTTTATGTTTTAGTGATCAAAAAAGAAGGCCACCGCATTCAACTTGATGCGGCCGTCTTAATGGCAGCCTTAATGCGTGTATAAGTTCCACAGCGACACAGGTTGCCATTCATAGCCGCATCGATTTCTGCATCGCCGGGATTTGGATTGCTATCCAGCAGAGCTGCAGCACTCATAATTTGCCCGGCCTGGCAGTATCCGCATTGAGGCACATCGTGTTCCAACCAGGCTTTCTGTACGGGATGGTCTCCCTTCTGCGACAATCCTTCAATAGTAGTTACCTCCCGGTCACCTACCGCTGAAACAGGCATCGTGCAGGAGCGTACAGCTGTTCCATTCATATGTATAGTGCAGGCACCACACTGGGCAATCCCACAACCATACTTGGTACCCACCAGATCGAGATGATCCCTCAGTACCCATAGCATGGGTGTTGCCGGATCAACATCCACCTCCCGCTTTTTCCCATTAATGTTCAGACTGAATACCGCCATATTAGTCAATATTGTTTTTGTTAATGGTCACAAATACCTTAACATAAGAGCTATTCCCTAAAAGATACTAATACTAATCAAACCATGGGATATGAAATTCAAACAATTATGTACGCTGAGCATTGGGTTCTCATCTCAAGAATTTATCAGGACCATACAAATGGCTCCAGTAGAAGACTCCGAATAATAGATTCCCTCATTGACACCATTTGCGGCGTTGGCACTAATATTTAATAAACCTTATCTTTTATTCTTCCTTTGACCAAGGGAAAGTGTAAGGACCATTTACTTATCTTAAGGATGCTTACTCATTTTCTCGGATGATATATCACTGCATGATAAACTTGATTTTTTACGTACTCTGTCATTCCTTGCTCAGTCCTCCCGCTAAGAAACACAGCCAATTTGCAACTTTAGACCAGATCTCCATTCAAATCAACCTCTGGGATGAATCAAATCAACCCACTGCAGCCAGGGTACGTTTGACCAATCTGCAGGGAGAATATTTTGCTCCAGAGGGTCACTCAGCAGACTTTCCACTGACTTTCAGCGCCGATCAGGAAGCAGTAGAGATGGATGTCATGCTGGCCAATGAGAGGAGATTTGCCTACGTAGAAGGCCAGGTTAAATGGACACTTCCTCCATCCGCCTACCGGTTAGAGGTCATCAAGGGTTATCGCTATTCGTTCGTAGACGATACACTTTCATTTGACGACAATCGGACCCTGGACATACACCTGGAGCACGCATTCGAGTTGCCTGATGAACAATGGTTTAGTGGGGATGTGCATGTACACCACATCAACCCTCAGTCTGCCTTGCTGGAAATGAAAGCCGAAGACCTGAATGTCTGCAATCTCCTGATTTCAGATTTTACCAAAGATCACCATCTATTCCGGGGTAGTATAGAACCCATATCCGACTCTTTGCATTTACTCTTCCTGGGGCAGGAATACAGGGAAGACAAACTCGGCCATGTAGACCTCCTAAACCTGACTGAGGGACTCGTCAATCCCGCTGACCGCATGCGAAAATACCAATATCCCCTTAATTCGGATGCAAGTGATTATGTGCGTGAGCAGGGAGGTCATATCTCCTGGGCTCATTTTGCCGCCTGGCCGGGCCTTGAGGGTCCACTGGGACTTGTACTTAAGAAAGTAGATGCCGTAGAACTGCTTTGTACCATCGATCCTTTTCAGCCCCCCATTTTCGTAGAAGAAGTCGTCCCTGAAATCGAAATGAATTCAGGATTGAGGCTGTGGTACCGGCTGTTGAATTGCGGACTCAATGTACCCATCACCGGTGGAACAGATAAAATGGGCAACCTGGTAACGGTCGGTGCGAACCGGGTCTATGCTCATCTTGATCAAGGATTTACTTATGCAAATTGGGTGGATGCCCTCAATGAGGGAAGAACTTTCGTGACCAATAATCCCTTCCTGGTTTTCTTGGTCAATGGCAATGAGATCGGTTCCCGGATAGAAATTGAAAATGGAGATAGTGTTTCTATTCAAGCCAAAGTGTGGAGTCAACTCCCCCTCGATCGACTTGATATTATTGCTAATGGGGAGCTGGTGGCATCCACCCAAATACCCGAGGGAGAATCATACGCTGAAATCCAATTGGATTACGCCTCTGAAGAAAGTGTTTGGCTGGCTGCAAGAGCGTATCGACATACCGGAGATTATGTAAAAAGTGGTGTTAACCTCAAGCAACGAAGGAATGTGAGCAGGGCTCAAACCTTATTCAATCAATATTTCGGTACGCTCAGAGCTGAAGTTCCCTTTGCCCATTCCAGTCCAACCTACCTTCTGGTTGATGGCAAACCCATCTATCAGCAAGAGGATGCAAATTACTTTGTACATTATCTGGATAATGTAATGACGTGGTTGGAGAAGCAAGGCAGTTTCCCCTCTGCCGAAGCCAGAAAAGAAGTGCTGGCTAAATTTCAGGAGGGAAAAGAAGCCTTCCAGTCCCTGGGGCAATGAATATCTTCCACACCGACAGCCATTGTGAACAAAGATGCTTTTTAATCTCATCGAGTATTCCTATGGACTCGTCTAATCACGAGGAAGATGTGATCCTATAATTGTATTTTGGTAGCAAATAAAAATGAAAAGGCTTATGGGATTATTTGCAATCTTAATCGGAGTTGGTGTCTTGTTAATGTTCTATTTAGTTGGCATTTACAACAAGCTGGTACGCAAGCGGTCCATGATGGAGGAGGGATGGAGTGGTATTGACGTACAGCTAAAGAAGCGACATGACTTGATTCCAAATCTGGTGAACACCGTAAAAGGCTATGCCACCCATGAGCAGGAAACACTTAACCAGGTTATCACCGCTAGAAACCAGGCACTGGCTGCGGATGGTGTTAAAGCTCAAACCGAGGCAGAAGGACAACTGAACTCTGCCCTGGCCAATGTCTTTGCACTGAGTGAGGCTTACCCTGACCTGAAAGCCAACACCAACTTCATCCAGCTGCAACAAGAGTTAGCAGCCGTAGAGAGTGATGTGGAAAAGGCCAGAAGATATTATAATGGTACCGTGAGGGAAAATAACATTCTAGTGGAATCCTTCCCTTCCAGTCTGGTTGCCAGTAGCTTTAATTTCAAATTAGGGGAATACTTTGAAATCGAAACGGTAAGCGAACGTTCAGCACCGGAGGTCAAGTTCTAACTTTTGGTTACCAGTGCAGTACTCTAAATCGATTTGCCTTATTCAGTAATCAATTCTGGCGAGGCATGAAATTCTCTTAGGGTGTTTCGGGAAATGGCAATCAGTTTACACTAAACTTAATTTATCGACTTTATGACTTGCTGTAATACAAGGGGTATTTTTCTAATCTTGATTTTCGCTTTCAGTGTAACATGCTCTGTACTGAGTCAGGAAGAAAAAATCCTGCACTACGATGTCCAAATCGAGGTCAATGTCGATCGCTCCATACTAGTTACAGAATACATTGAAGTCAATGTCCGGGGAGAAAAAATACAGCGAGGTATTACCCGATTTTTACCAACCAGCAGAAATCGTATGACTTGATCGTATCGGAGCCGTCGAACCCG
>JAUILF010000575.1 GCA_030433135.1 Bacteroidia bacterium
GAGTCGCATCCGAAGAAAAATGACTGAGGAGGGTTTTTCTTTACATAGGTAAATGTCCGTACAGCTTGCATGTTTCATCTTTGCCTACTGATAGTGGAGCCGTAAATGCATAACACTGCCTTCGCTGGATCATAGCAGTCATTGTGAAAAACTAAACAACGCAATATGAAACAAGAAAAGAATACTTTTATCAACCCATCTGATTTATTCAATCCGACCAACTATGGTTTTTCACATATAGTTCAGGTTCCAGCCGAAACAGACCTATACTTTTTCGCCGGACAATGGGCGTCTAATGTAGATGGGCAATTGGTTTCTGAAGATTTTGAAGAACAGGTGCGTAAAACTGTCTCCAACGTAAAGACAGCCCTGGCAGCCGTGGGAATGACAACAAAGAATGTCGTAAAACAAACAATCTATATGGTTGATTTCACTCCAGAGAAAAAGCAGTTGATCAAAAAGGTTGCCTCGCAGGAATGGGGTACGGGAATATTTCCTACCAGCACGATTGTTCCTGTGCCGGTGCTGGCCACTGCTCCAGGTTGCCTGATCGAACTCGAAATCATCGCTACGAAATAGCAATGGTTTAGGGAACCGGAACGTGAAGAAGAATCTAGTGAAAGTAATTGGAGGCCATATATTTCTACCCGATGGATTTGGCGAGCGAGTCTCATATGCACACTCTCTTATTCAAATTTATATTCTTGTCCACTACTATAATTCCTGTTTGCCAACAGCTCCCGAAGATTTGATTAGCATGGCAAGAAGCCCAGAGCTCTATGGTCTTGCTTCCTAGCAGCATAAATCAATGATAACAAACTAATCGATAGGAAAGAGATGCATACCGGAATTACAATCGCATTAAGAGTGGAACCACAATAAATCGAGAACAAAATGTCACTTTTAAAGCCGGAACTGAAATCGTGCTAAAACCTCCCTTTGAGGTCCAAATAGGTGTAACATTTATTGCGGAAATTGAGGCATGTATTGGAATCAATATCTCACAACTGGGGCTCATCATATGTAACCAGAAAAGAACTCCCAGCTAGAATTCTAGTGGCGATTAACCATTCATGGTAAATATCAAATATTTTGAGTTAGCGTGAGATTCTGCTATTGAAGATTGGCACTATAGCATTCGAAGTTTCCTTGATGAAGCAGGTTTATCCCAACTGCTCATTGGGTTGGGTATTCGTGTTTAAAGACCAAAGATTCAGCGTATTCGCGACCAAAGCAAATAGCGGTGAGAAAGGATGGACGCTAAGCCATCGCCTTTTAAAGATTAGGACCAATAATATAGGAACTTCTAAAAATCAATTAACTAGGAACCAGCCTGAATACACCTAATTAAATCTTGATTCCCTTCCTCACTGGCAGCCTGGGCCATCACCTTCTCTACCTAACAAGAATTTAACTATTTTGGGCATAGAATTTGAATTTCCATAGCACTGCCCTGAAAAATCAAAGTTTTCAAATCAAAACTCAATATGCATCGGCCCCAACTTAAACTCCACATTCTCCAGAATCGGATTAGCCCCTTTCATCGTATCATCTCAACCATTGTCGTTCTTGCATTTTGCATCAGTGCCAGCATGGCTCAGGCTGTCATTGTAGTGACCAAAAAGGATACCCTAATAAAGGATGTCAATAGTAATATGAAGGCAGATCCTGGT
>JAUILF010000576.1 GCA_030433135.1 Bacteroidia bacterium
TGCATCAAAAAAATATTATGGTATTGAAGCCACAGAACTCAAAAAATATCTGGAGGATTTAAGAATAACGGTGACCAGTGGCCACTATGGATTTTCGTCCTATCTGGAAAAATCTCATGACGAGTTGAAAGGCTTCGTCGATCGCTGTATAAGTGGTGCTAAAAAGATAGATAGCAAGTATATCACCTGGCCATGGATAGCTCCCGAACAAAGAACCATTGACAAATTCAAATTAATGTCTCACAAACTCAATATGATCGGAGAGCAGATTCGAGAGGCAAATTTGGGATTCGCTTATCACAACCATGGCTTTGAATTTATAGATCACAATGGTGAAAACGGTTTTGAAATTATCATCAATGAAACCGATTCTTCTTTGGTCAAACTTCAAATCGACATGTACTGGGTCATGCACTCCTCAAAATATACCCCCGCAGAATTAATTGATGCCCAACCCGGAAGATATACAATGTGGCATATAAAAGATATGGACAAGGTGACCAGGGACTACACAGAATTAGGCAATGGCTCGATTAATTACGAGGAATTACTTCCAGATCCTAAAAAATCAGGACTTGAATTCTACTACCTGGAACAGGGAGGCAATTTTGCACATAACTCGATGCAAAGTGCTGCAGATAGTGCCAAATATTTCAAGAAACATCTACAGAATTTAATTTAGAAACTCCCTTGTTACTCGTTCAGAAAGGTGTCCATGGATCAATTTTGCAAGCAACTACTAAAGGAGATATCTGGGTAAATCCCACAATATTTTTGATTGTTACCATTATGCCTTGAAATTGTTTTCTGGATGCCAATGACAAAGAGGCATTTCAATGCAAGAATTCAACTCCGCCGATTATCCAGACCATCTAGGATCACAGCCTAAGTAAAAAGGCACCCCGGCACATAAACAACATCCTCCCTCTAATCTTTTACATTGCTGGCCTCTTCAGATCCTTCTTCAACCAATCCAAGCTATTGCTCAGGATCTTTTGATAAGCTGGCAAACTATGCGCATCCTGATCATGTCCCAGTGTATTACAAACAATTTTTGATTTGCCATGCTTCACGATCCAGACAACGGGAAATTCAGCGCCGGATTCCAGTCCACGACCCACTGCCAGGACTTCAATGTCAGTGCCTTCAGGGTCTTTTTCCCATCGATAGAGTTCATCAGTAATCCGAAATGTAGATGGCACTCCCTGCATGATAGGATGTGATGATTTGGTCACTCGTACCTCAAATTCCTGTAGTTTTTCGTGCGACTTTGATCCACCGCCGACTAGCTGGAGATTATATTCGGGCCAGTCCTGCCAATTGTACCAGGTACTGGGATGGTAGATCATCATAGGCATACCCTCATTAACTTTGGAAAATATAAGATCGCGGGTCGAAGCATCAAAGGCCTTATTATTTGATATAACCAATAGATCTGCATTGGGAAGCATCTTTTCCAGTTCAAGTGAGCTCTCGGTGTAATTGACTTCATTATTTCCATTTTCACTCAATATCTTTCCATCTGCTACACCAAAGTATTTTAGGAAATCATGAGAGCCTCCTCCACCCATGACGGCAATCTTAGGTGCGTTAGGATCAGCGGAAGCATATGATCCCCGGGCACTCACTTTAAGCACCCCCTGCATCATTCTCCAG
>JAUILF010000260.1 GCA_030433135.1 Bacteroidia bacterium
TTGCCGGCAGACATCGTGCCTGGAACTATCCTGAGCCTGCGAGCAGTATGCTTTTAATAAATGATTCCGGTGTTTTCCGGGATGCCACTGCACAATGGGCTCCCGCCCTGAAGGACCTGGGCATGGTGAATGATGCCTCCTGGTTTGATTATGATCAGGATGGTCTTGAGGATCTGATTGTGGTGGGTGAATGGATGACACCCACAATCTTTAGCAATCAGGGCGATCAACTGCTGAAGGTTGAAAATGAGGCTTTGAGCAAGACGATGACCGGTTGGTGGTTTAGTGTGGAAACGGCTGATATGGACGGAGATGGAGACGAAGATATTCTGGCAGGTAACCTCGGTCTGAATTATAAATACAAAGCTACCGAAGATCAACCCTTTGAGGTATTTTACTATGATTTTGATCAAAATGGTTCAAAGGATGTAGTACTGACTTACTACAACTTTGGAGTACAATATCCACTTAGAGGCCGGGAGTGTTCATCACAGCAAGTACCCATGATTAAGGAACAGTTTGAAAATTATGATCTCTTTGCTTCTTCCGATGTGTTTGAAGTCTACGGAGAAAAAAAGCTGGATCAATCCTTGCATTATGCCGCAGATAACTTTGCCAGTGTCTACATCGAGAACCTGGGAAATGGGGAGTTTGAGGTCAAACATTTGCCGATAGAAGCACAAGTTTCGACGGTCAATGACTTTATTGTGGACGATTTCAACCAGGACGGCAATAAGGATGTGCTACTGGCTGGTAATATGTTTGATGCCGAGGTTGAAACAACCAGGGCTGATGCTTCCTTTGGGCTGATGCTTTTGGGAGATGGCCGTGGATCGTTTGAGGCATTGGACAAGGAACACAGTGGTTTCTTTGCACCCTCTAATGTAAAGAGTCTCAGCAGTCTCGCTACCACGGATCGTAAACTTATCCTGGTTGCCAGTAGTAACGACATGGTAAAGTCATTTGAGTATTGAATTCCATGAAGTTGTGGTCTGCTGATCCTTATGGGGATGCGATGGTAAGCCTTAGGTGTATGCTATCCGTAATCTTGATGGCCTTATGCTTCAGTAAAGTTCAATCACAATCGCTATGGGTCAGCGAAATGCCCACGGTAGGTACTTTTTCCTCGCCTAGAATAGCCGATCTCAATAATGATGGAGTGGGTGACATAGTAATGGGGGCCGGGAGAGAAGAATTTCAGGCATGTGATACTGCTGTTTTTGCCCTGGATGGGCAGACTGGTCAATTGCTTTGGAGGGTAAGTGCTACCGATCAGATTTTTGGATCAGCCACGTTTTTGGATATCACCGGTGATACCATTGCAGATGTGTTTATGGGGGGGAGATCAGCGGAGTTATTTGCTGTTAATGGAAAGTCGGGTGAAGTCATCTGGACCTTTTGCGAGGTCAATGGGATTAAGAATCCCAATGGGGAAGGCTGGTATAACTTTTACAACCTGCAGGTTGTGCCGGACCAGGATGGTGATGGAATAAGAGACCTGGTGGTCTCCAACGGCGGAGATGTAATGGTAGAACCATTTGACCCTGACCGGCCTCCCGGTAAATTGGTCTTGATCTCAGCTCTCACAGGGACATTAATTAAGGAGGCGCAGATGCCGGATGGTAAGGAAACCTATATGAGTGTGCATTTCCTGCCTGACTCATCGGGTGGAGAAATAGTGTATGGAACCGGTGGTGAGACTATTGGAGGACACTTCTACCGCGTCGCTTTTTCCGGGTTGTTACAAGGTGATCTGACTGGTAGTGTCAAACTTGATTCAAGTGCTACCAAGGGCTTTATCGGACCTTCTCTGAGGGCAGATATTAACGAAGACGGAGTATCTGACATCTTCACCAATGCAGTGGATGGCAGGTTATTGGCTTTTGACGGGAAGTCATCTGAAAAGTTGTGGGAAGTGATTTTGCCTAACACGGAATCGTACAGTTCCCCGGCGGTTGGGTTCTTCAATAACGATGATATCCCGGATTTCTTTATCTCGTACGGAAGAGGGGTTTGGCCGCACCTGGGCTGGGGAATTCAAAAGATGGTTGATGGAAAAACCGGACAAGTAGAATTCACGGATTCGCTCGGGTTTTACCAGAACACCTCTCCGCTGGCGGTTGATCTCAATGGTGATGGACTTGATGAAATCGTCATGAGCGTCAACTTTCAGGAGGTTGATGAGTTATACCGCAAGTTTTTTTATACGATGCTTGTCTCCATTGATTTTGCCTCCGGTGAAATTCTTAACATTGGTGAAATCTATGAGGGGAGTAATCTTTCTTCGACACCCTGGATAGGTGACCTTGACAACGATGGCTTTTTGGACCTGATCCACTGTCATGGCACCAGTTTAAGGCACACCTATACCTTTGATGGGATGAAAATTCATCGGATAAGTACTTCCATCCCTGTGCCTCAAAATATTAGTTGGGGCAGCTATCAGGGTAACGAGTATGACGGGACTTTTAGCTGGAAGAAATGACCCTGCCCCGAGGGGAAGTAAATCTTGTATTGAATACATCGAACCAAGCCCCATCGGGGCGTAATTACGGAAACAACTACATCTCCTTTCTTTCTGTCAGAATATAAATCTTACCCCCGGCTTCTGTGTCTTCAGTATGAAAGAAGTCCTTCAACACCAATTTATCCAGGCGGAGCCTGGCTTCCTCTTCCGTCAGGTTTTTCTTTTCCCGTACTAGTTCAGGGCTTACTTTTCCCTGATTTTGCATAGCCAACTCGATCACATCAAGATCCAACAATTCCAGACCGGACCTTTTGGGGCTGTCCAGGAGTGCTGGTGGTTCTTCTATATAGTCGCGGATGTTGGATCGAAATGGGTCCTGCAGAATGTACATCTTCTTTCCAAACTGATCCTGCAGTAGCTTAACCACGCCCTGTTTCCTGTAGGATTTCATTTCACGTCCGACGATGTGAGCCGGCAAACCCGTTGAATATATGATTTGGGCGGTATTCAACCGAAAATCATGCATTTTGAATAGCTCCAATAGTTTGCTCATTTCCAGGTAATCCCGATAGGCAACCTCTATATATGGACCTTTAAGTTCTTGCCTTAGCGAATAATGAGGAGTAATACCAGACCAATATTGTTTGAGGGCGCCTAAAAAGTGCAATTGATTTAATCTGGTCTTGGCCTGACCTGCTGTTAATTCTGTTTTCTCTGATAATGACCGGGCAGACATGATTTTATCGGGCTGTTCATTCAGGAGGTGAAGCAGTGCTGCGTCAGACAACCATGATGTCCGCTCAGCCACTTTGGCCATGTTAGTTCTTATCAGGAATATGATCAGGAAGGGCAACGCTACACCAAACAGAATGGCAGAAAAAACAATGAGCAGAATCATCCAGGTGGCCATGAAGTCGGTGCTGTATTAGCTGGTAAAATACGGATTAGATGTGGCAATGAGAATTACTGCAGGTGATTGACCACTTTTTCAGAGTCTCTGAAAATAGTGCCCAGGATTCCGCCCACTTCATAGTTGTTAAAGCCAACGAAATAGAGTCCCTGGTAAGGTCCCTTTCCGACAGGGTACCGGGGAGCTCCGTATTCATCGATCAGGCCTTCAACACTATCCAGGATTTCATCAAGTACAGGACGATAGCCGGTGGCCAATATGACCTGATCGATTTCCTGGCTTTCACCATTGGTGAAAACGATACTATTGGACGAAAACTTTGCTATGTCAGACACTACCTGAATCCTACCTTCTTTGATCATTCGTACGGTTCCAAGATCAATGACCGGACTTTGTCCCGTCGTTTTCAATTGCTCCACCGGGGAGAGATTCGAGGTTTTTAAGCCATATTTTTCCAGGTTTCCAATAAAGAGACTTCGAACTGTTTTTCCTAAAAAGTCGCCCAATCCAAAAGGAAGGTGTTGTAGTTTTTTAGCAGTCACCTGGGAGGAGCGCCCAAACACATCCCTGGGTACAATATTCACCGGTGAACGCACTGAAAGGTAGACGTCTATTCCTGCCTCAGCCAGATCAAGGGCAATTTCTGCTCCTGTATTTCCCATGCCTACTACCAGTACCTTTTGTGCTTTAAATGCATCGGGGTTCTTGTATGTACGACTATGAGAGATGGTTCCTGAAAAATCATCCTCACCCGGCCAGGACGGTCGATAGGGTATTCGATTTACTCCGGTGGCAATGACCACTTGATCAGCTTCAAATTGTTTTCTGTCGTCGGTTTCGATTTGCCATTTTACTTTTCGGGTTATCCTGGAAACGGGGGTATTAAAAAAGGGTCTGATATTAAATTTATTGGCATAATGTTCGAGATAATCGATGAGCTGATCGCGTGAGATGTAACGAGGGTATTCATCAGGAAATGGCAGGTGCGGTAGCTGGGATAACTCCTTAACCGTGTGGAGTCTCAACCTATCGTAATGACCATGCCATCTTTCAGCTATGCGGTCACTTTTTTCCAGCATCTGAAAGGGTAGTCCTTTCTTCCTCATTCTTCCAGCGGTGGCTAATCCAGCCGGACCTGCTCCGATGATGATGGTTTTTTTCATGCCAGATTTTTCCCCTGAATAGCTGCAGCTGCCACCCTGCCGGTAATTACACAACCGCCGAGAAATGTGCCTTCCAGTGACCGGTACCCATGCATGCCACCTCCTCCAAAACCAGCTGCTTCACCAACGGCATAAAGGCCATCAATTGGATGCTGTTTTCCCATCACATCTGGTTTGGATAACACACGGCAATCAAGATCCGTTTCTATTCCGCCCATGCTTTTCCGGGAGAGTACGAAGGATCGAATTGCGATAAGCGGCCCGGCAGATGGATCAAGTATCTTTTGAAATTTACAGGTACGGGCCCTGTCGCCCCGGTATTGTCTCAACTGAAAAATGCGCCTGAGCTGCTCATCATTGTGGTAGGGCACACCCCGGTCAATCTGAGCATCATACTTTTCTGCAGCTTCCTGTATATACTTCAGTTTTACATGATTTTCACCGGTGAGGGCATTCATTTTGTCGGCCAGTTCCGGCAAGGTGTCTGCTGTGATGAAGTCCTCACATTCCTGTGCTATTTTATTTACCAGTTTTCCGGCACCGAGAAACAAGGTGTTTAGAACAAACTTGAGAAACTTTTTGTCCCGCATGGCAGTGTTGTGTTCGGAACCGGAAATCGCAAATTCTTTCTTTGCAATTTTGTAGTTGAGTAGTTGCCAGGAATATTTTACCGGTTCCTGGCAGATTCGTTCCAGCAAATAGCGCGTATCGTACGGACTCATAAGTGGGACCGGCCCAAACCTTCGACCTTCATAGTTTAACCAGAGCTGAGACTTTCCCGGTACCAGGCTAAGTCCGTGATCGGGTTTGCGAGGCTTGTAATGCCTGATCCCTGCCACATAGTTCCATTGGCGATCCAGGTGTACTACATGGCCATTGATCTTTTCGGTCGCTTCATGCAGGTCTCCGATGGCATATTTATGGGCGCCGTTCAGTATTGTTTCTGGCGGATTTCCCCAGGGTCGATACCAGTTTTCCTTTACTTTTTCAATGCTGCCATTGATACCTCCGGTAGCTACAACAGTTACTTCGGCTTGTATTTCAAAGGGTTCTCCCGTTTTATCATGGATGCCTCTGACTCCAGTGACAGATTGCTGACTAATGAGTAAGTCTGTTACCCGGCGTTCATAAATTATACGGAGATTCTCACGCCTGGGGTGAGCAAAAAGATGATCAATCAACGTGTAAGTTAGGTTCCATCCTGTACCCCAGACCATATGAAACCGGGGTAGTGTATTCCCATGGCGGAACATGCCTCTTTCCGGCCAGTTTAGCACCGGAAAAAAGTTTATTCCCTTTTCCCGAAGATAACGATAGCCGTAGTCTCGGCAAAGACGTATATACTGATCGGCCCATTTAGGACCCCAGACTTCACCATCATCAAACTCTGCAAAGGAATACCAATCATCCCGTGCAATGTCGATACTGTCCTTTATGCCGGCTTTACGCTGATGCCTGGTGTCAACAAAAAACATCCCTCCAAAAGACCACTTGGCCAGGCTTCCAAAATTTTCTTCGGTATCCCGATCAACAATCAGGACCTTTTTGCCACTGTCAAGAAGATCCAGGGCAGTAACTATGCCGGCAAGCCCGCCGCCGACAATCAAAACATCGCAGGCATCTATGGATCCAGACATTTTCCTTTTTTCCTAAAAATAGCAAATCGAAAATATCGATTGATTTTTTTCACAGAAGTGCGAATCTGTGGAGCCTGGTCAAAGAGGTTGTTTCGCTCCAATCAAGACATTACGCTTCGGAATCTCGGGCTTTACAGTCTTGTATTGACTATGTTGTTGTAGATAGAACCAAAGGTGTAGCTAAAACCAAATTCACTGGCGAACCTGAAATTGGTAGCAGCTTGCCTCTGGGCCAGAAGTAGTTCTTCTAAAGAAATATCACGTGCTGGCAGTGATCGCTGATCATTAATTAACTGGAAGTCACTGCCCACTCTTATAGCAAGGCCCTTGGAGACTCGAAAGGATAGGTAGCCCTCAAACTCAATGCGGTTTTGTGAGGGATCATGAAGAAAGTGAGAGCCCTCCAGTTGAGCATAAAGGGTGCCCCAGGGTTGTTTAAATCTGGCCTGAACTACCACACTCTGGTTGTAAAGATGTTCCTCCAGTTTTTGATATATCGTTTCTTCAGTATAATCTCTGTAAAGATGACTGATCCTGTAGGCAACGGTGACTTCTCTCTGATGTACTTCAGTATATGGGAAAATACTCTATTCTAATGCTGGAGCAAATCTGGTGGAGAGGTCGAGATTGGAATAGGTACTCCTGGAAAAGGATAGAAATGCTCCGGCAGACCAATGATCATTAAGGCTTCTGACCACACTACTGGATATAAATGAATTTTCGACAGTGCTGTATATGATCTCACCATCACTATCAAACTCTTGGTTTTCGGTACGGGTGTAAAAAGTATTACGAACTCTCCAGATTTCGGAGATTCGATTGACTCTGATACGTCCCCATAATCTCGACTCTTTACTGATTGATTGTAAGTCAAAGGCCCCTCCTGCCTCCACCGAAAAAACCCAATTGTTCCAGGGGTCTTCAACAGCAACTACTTCTGCATCCTCCTCATCAAGTTGACGTTTCACTCTCAACTCCATGTCATTGATCATCGCAGTCTGGCTCCAGAATGGGGTTAGCCCTTTTTCTACCAACCTGCTCAACATATCCTGTCTGGATGCTGAAGCGGTATTAGGTCCTTCATCGGCGAATTTTTCAATGGTCATACCTTCAAACAGATCGTAGCCGATAAACTCAAAAGTATAGTTGTAACCTCCGGATCCGCTGGAAACTCTGGTTGCAAGAACGTGCACATCGGCATTGGCCGGATCCCGCATGTAATCAATGTAAGGCACATTGATCCTCATGACATTAAAATCACAGAAAGAACAATCCAGAAAGACGTTCAGATTGGTTTTTTCAGAAAGTGTTTGGGCAAAGGATCCTATTGAAAGGCTAAAACAAAGAATAAGAAGGTTAATGACCTTTCCTGGCATGTGTTCAAATAATTGGGCGCTCAGTAGAGCTGCAAAGTTGCCATTTTTTCAGCTTTTACGACACCATGTTATCGTCATTTAACATTTTGGTAGTATTCGTTACCAGGTTGAGTAGCCCTCAGCAATGACCTTTTCCTCTCTTGTGAGACGGTGATCGATGGTAGATTTGGTATGGTTGGAAACCTCCGAAATGACCTGCTCATGGGCAAAAACCTGATTCTTTAGTCTGACATTCCAGATGCGGAGGTCTTTTTCAGCCAGTATTTGGTCAGGTAATGTGGCCAGCATCCATTTGAAGAAATAGTGATTGCTGACGTGACCGTTAAAATCCATATCGAGAAAACCGGGTTCAAATATCCTGGTAATTGATCCTTCGCTCCATCGTGGTCTGGTCTGCTCCAATTCATGAGCACGCGGCAAATGATCCAGGCCATCTGATTGCGCCAGAATCTGGCTGATTCTTTCGGGATACCTGGTACTCCTTTTACGGTCGATATCAACAAGGATCCAGGTAGTGGATGCCTGGCACAACTTTTTCCCATTCTCGTCGAACATGTGATAGTCCCTGAACGTAAATATCTTGTTTCGTCCTGAGGGGTGGGTCAGTATCTTTACCGTGGCACCGAGGAGGGGCCTGGAAAAGATCTCCAGATATTGATGAGTTAACATCCAGGCAAGTCCCACAGGTCGAAGTTCCAGGGCGGACAGTTTGAAGTCAATCACCTGTTTGGTAGCTGCATCATGCAATATCTGGATCATAGAGGGAATACTCAACCGCATGGTACTATCAACATCATAACTTCTGATCCGGTAATTTTCGTAATGATGTAAGAGAGAAGATTCCATGGAAGGCTAAAATAGTCTGCTTTGCTTTAAATAGGGAAGTATCTTTGATATAAACCCTCTGAAATCATGGCAAAGTTTAAGGAAAATTGGCGTTGGTATCTTATTACAACCGTTCTGGTTATTACCAATGCTCTCATGGTCTTTTTATTCTTTAAAGCTCGTAAGAACCACCAGGTTGAGATGCAGAATCAGATTGAACTCCTGACCAATGAGCAAAAAGCATCGGAATTACAAACCAAAGAACGGGTGGGGAGTCAGCTATTGATACTTTGTCTGGAATTGATACGCATGGAAGTACATGAGGGCCGTGCCGGGGACATTCAGGCTGGTTTTGAAAAAACCGTCCGGTTGACCAACGTCCTGTCTCTGGAGATTCTAAATGAAAAGGGAATGGTGCTCGTGTCAGATAATGCATCTCACATAGGG
>JAUILF010000261.1 GCA_030433135.1 Bacteroidia bacterium
GCTGAAGATGATTTTGATACAGGTTACATTTTTATTCCAGAGTTTTTCTGGGTGACCCTGCCTTTTCTTCTCACTTTTGGAGTGAAGGCCTACGGTGCCATGTAGTTACTACCAGTGGAGTCCACTCTCTTTCTGACTGGACCATCCTGATTTGGCAATAAGAAGATCTACTACCTGTACATCGTACAGTCGGTGTCGCATCTCATACTATTCTGCTGGTGTGCATTAATACCGGATTGAAAGCCCAATGCATAGTCGGGGTTAAACTCCGGAAAAGGCACTGAACCCACCGTCCACAGGTATGATGGTTCCTGTGACAAAGGATGAAGCATCACTGCAAAGGAACTGAACCACCCCATTTAATTCTGCGGCCTCACCAAATCTGTCCATGGGCGTATTGCGAATGATGGTATTGCCACGATCTGTGTAAGATCCATCTTCGTTGGTAAGTAACCGGCGATTTTGATTGCCGATGAAGAATCCTGGAGCAATGGCATTGACCCGAATGCCGTCGCCAAACTTCTGCGCCATTTCGGTAGCCATCCATTTGGTCAACATATCTATACCGGCCTTGGCCATCGAATACCCGATGACACGGGTAATTGCCCTGTCTGCAGCCATCGAGGAAACATTGATGATGCTACCCGTCTTTTGCTCGGCCATGATCTTTCCATATATCAGAGACGGTACTACTGAGCCCATCAGATTGAGATCAACCACCGTCCTCATATCCTTTAGTGAGACATCAAAAACCGTTTGGTCTGGTGCAATGGTGGCACCGGGAAGGTTGCCTCCTGCTGCATTGATCAGCACATCTACCCTCCCCCATTTTTCCATCACTTGCTGGCAGGTCTTTTGTACATCCCCTTCATTGGTTACATCGGCTACCATACCTATCAGATTCTCATCGGTGCCAATTTCCTGCAGTTTCTTTGAAACACTTTCTTCTCTCGACCCCAGGATAGCCACTTTGCCACCCTGTTTGAGCAGGTGCCTGGCCATGGCACCTCCCAGGGCACCTGATCCTCCGGTTATTACGATTACTTTGCCAGTCACTTCAAGGCTGGTAGATACGTCCATGTTTTCTTGATTTTTTTGAAGGAAAGTGAAGGTATTGTTCTTTACCCGTTTCACATAACCCTGATGGTAATTTAGCTGGGGAGGTATCATCCAAACATGAAAAAAGTCACCTTCGGGAATATAGGTCTTGACGAAAAAATGGTTACTTCACATCATGAAATACTTAGAGCAAACAATGCGCTGGTATGGCCCCGCAGATGCTGTACCACTCCAATACATTCGCCAGGCCGGTGCGACTGGTGTAGTTTCTGCCCTACACGATATTCCGATTGGACATATTTGGGATGAAGATGCCATCAAATCCAGGAAGCAATTGATTGAAAAATCCGGTCTCTCGTGGAGTGTCGTGGAAAGTGTCAACATTCATGAGTCTATAAAGACGGCAGAGGGTGACCGGGACCAATATATTGAGTGGTATGCAAAGACGATCGAAAACCTGGCTGCATGTGGCATCAAGACCATTTGCTATAATTTTATGCCGGTGCTTGATTGGACTCGAACGGATCTTGTGTACGAGATGGAGGACGGCTCAAAAGCCCTGCGCTTTGAAAAGGCGGCACTGATTGCCTTTGATCTGTTCATATTAAAGAGGCCGGGTGCTTCAGCTGATTATGCAGAGGCCGACATTGAAAGGGCTGAGAAGCGGTTTGCTGAAATGACTGATGAAGAAAAACGTCTGTTGCAGGCTAATGTTACCATGGGCTTGCCCGGAGGTGCGAGAGGGTATACTCTGGATGAGGTTCGTGAAAGACTGGCTGTATATGATGTTGTTTCGGAAGATGATCTGAGAGCAAACCTTGCATACTTTCTCAAGGCAGTGGTACCTGTAGCAGAAAAAGTGGGTGTAAAACTGGCCATTCACCCGGATGATCCACCAATTCCACTATTGGGCTTGCCCCGTATTGTCAGTACGGAGAGCGATGCCGCTAATCTGGTGGCTGCTGCACCATCTTCCTCCAATGGTATTTGTCTGTGCACAGGGTCGTATGGAGTAAGACCCGATAATGACTTGCCTGGAATGGCAGAACGATTGGCAAAGCATATCCACTTTATACATCTGAGAAATGTCAAACGGGAAGATCACGGCAATTTTTATGAAGCAGACCACCTTGCCGGAGAAACAGATATGTACGCTGTTATCAAAGCACTCAGCGCCGAACAACAGCAACGTGATACACCGATCCCAATGAGACCGGATCATGGGCATGCCATGCTGGATGATATGGGCAAAAAGACCAATCCCGGCTATACTGCAATTGGGAGGTTGAGAGGCCTGGCAGAACTTCGGGGTATTGAATATGCCGTACTTCGCCAGTAAGTAGAGACCGGAACATAGTTTTTCGCTCTTTCGCTATATGTTACAAATATTACTACCTTTTGTGCTCTAAAGAGTAGCGAGGAAAGCATGTCCAATAAGGGGCCTTCACAGCCAATAAAGACCGAACTAAGCCGAGATCTGGGATTGTATTCAGCCCTAGCTATCGGTGTGGGAACCATGATAGCTGCCGGTATTTTCACCCTGTCCGGGTTGGCGATACGCAATGTCGGTTCCGCGGCCATTCTATCGTTTCTACTTGCCGCGCTGGTTTCGATTCTGACTGCCCTGACCTACTGCGAATTTGTTTCCATCTATCCGCGCTCCGGAGAAGGGTATTTGTATGCCCGGAAGACTTTTACACCGCCTCTGGCCTATCTGGTTGGTTGGGCATTGTTTCTGGGATACACTGCCAGTTGTGCTTTCTACATCGCCAGCCTTTCTACCTATTTCGTCGAGTTTGTCTATCATACGCCTTATCAGAGTGCTGTCGGAATTGTGGTCCTCATTATACTGACCATGCTCAACATCAAGGGAACCAAGGAATCTGGTGGTTTTCAAGTTGTAGTGACCGTGGCTAAAGTCTTACTGCTCTTGTGGTTCATTGCAGGCGGTCTCTCTTATGTGGATATGGATGAGATAATAGAGAAGTTCAGTACCGATCCTGTGGCCATAGTCAGTACATCTGCATTAGTCTTTATAACATTCTTTGGATTTTCCGCCATCGCTGCATCAGCCGGTGAGATTCGCAAACCATTGCATAACATTCCCAAGGCCATTTTCTGGTCGGTAGGTGTAGTGACGGTATTGTATACACTGGTAGTTATCGTGACCATTGCAGCCGGTCTTTCGGAGTACACAGAAGCAGCGATGGGGGCTGCTGCCAAGCAATTCCTTGGTGGTGTGGGGGGAATGGTGATCGTCGGAGGAGCTATTTTTTCGATGATATCAGCCTCGAATGCATCGATCATGGCAGGAAGCAGGGTAGCCTTGTCCATGAGTGATCTGGGGCATTTACCCCGTGAACTGGGATCTATAAACCAGACGACCCGTACTCCCATTATGTCTCTGTTGATCGTAGGTGGGACCATCGCCCTGTTTAGCATGTCCCTGCCATTGGAAGACCTGGCTCATTTTGCCGATACGGTGTTGTTGATAGCACTCATATTTGTTAATGCCGCCCTGATCGTACACCGAAAGAAGTACCCCAAACAGCGCAGACCCTTCAAGGTTCCTTTTGTTCCCTGGCTTCCTGGGATAGCCATCATCGCTAATTCCTATTTATTACTTCAAATTATGGCACATCCGCTTCCGGTGATCATGGCACTGGTTTGTCTGCTTCTCGGGATGTTGGGATTTTTGACCTGGAAAGGGGCACAACCTGTGGACGTGGTTCTTCCCGGAGAAGCTTCTATGACAGTGCTGGAAACTTTTTCGCCACCGAAGAATGATAAACGCCCTCATATCATGGTGCCATTGGCCAATCCCCGTAGTATTCCTGCTTTGATCAGAATCGCTGTACAAGTGGCTAAGGAACAAGGCGGGATCCTTATTTTATTACGCGTGACTGCCGTTCCGGAACAGATGCCACTATCATTTAATGTTTCCAATGATGATGATCGGGCTATCCTGGACCTGGGACAAAAAGAAGTGGAGAAATACGGTATGGAAGCCAATGCCCTGCTCAAAGTAAGTCACAATGCCGCCCGTGCTATTCTCGAAACAGCTCGTGAAAGAAACTGCGGACTCATTGTGCTCGGCTGGAAGGGCTTTTCCAGCAGCCGGGACAAGATCATGGGACAGGTGGTAGATACGGTCGTAACCTATGCACAGTGTGATCTTATGTTGGTTAAGTTAAGCAGGCAGTCGCCTGTTATCAAAGATATCCTCTTACCAACCGCTGGAGGAGAGCATGCCAGGGCTGCTGAAATGTATGCCGCCACCCTGGTAAAAGCTGCCGGAGGTACGTTGTCTATTTGCCGGGTGGATGATGGTGGACGGAAATCCAAGGAAGTAACCGAGGATGGTATTCATCAGGCGCAGAAAAGAATCAAAGAGTTTAATGGCCTGGATACCGGTAGGGAAATCCTTGCAGAGTCATCTATAGCCAAAGGTATCCTCAATGCCAGCAAGAACTATGACACGATCGTTATTGGTGCTACGCGAACCAGTATATATCAACAAATCTTGTTTGGGAGTATCCCGGAAAATGTAGCACGCTCCTCAGATAAGAATATCATCATGATCAAGCATCACCATCCCGTTAAGGCGCTTATTGGCAGGGTGTTGGGTGAGTAGGGGTTAGTTGTGTTGATCGCTGGCGATAGTTTTTCAATCGATTACACCGTTGCTCATCTGGCTTCAGGTCCACTGCCTATGGGGCGTCCTTTGGCATCGCCCCAAAGGACCAAAACTCTAGTCAACTCCCCAAAGTGGCGGAAATGCTCTTAACCTTTTCGAAGTCTCCATTCGTATGCGGTATGCAGCAACGGCCTGGGTGGATCGCTTGTTTAACCGCTGATCCATTTGGAGTTGTAGTATATGGCAAAAACTCTTCAACGCATCTTTGATATGTATTAAATTCTATAGAAAGTCAAAGCACTCTCCAAAATGGATAAGGCTACGGTTTACCTTGAAAAAAATTCTGCATTGATAGTGGTTCTCCCTTTTTCATACTAATTACAGGTAACAAGCGATCTTGATGGCCACTGGGAGTTGACGTCTTTTTTCCATATACAATAGCCAACTTAGTGTCAATGAGCTCCTGTAGGGAATGTTATCTTCATGCATCTCGGCAAATCGACTTTCTACTTGATACCTTTTTTGGTTCTGGCTCGTCCAGGTTAGGTAAATCAATGGTGAATCCTTTTTCGTATCCATAGACCCGATCCTGGAATAGGATCTCCACAATTAGCAAATCGGTTGTCATTCGTTGTTAGTCAGGAATGATTATGCCAGATTCAATTGCCCTGGTTGATTCTTCCTATAAAAATAAATCAACAATAGTAGTATTGTCTCCAAACTCTTATCTCCCCCTTAACCCCAGTTCTATTACCCTCACATTTTGCGGTTTCCCTGATTCAACTTCGAATTTGATCAGCGTTCTGACTTTATGAAAGCCATGATGACCGCAGGCTCCGGGATTCATATGCAGGCACTTATACTTTTGATCAAACATGATTTTAAGGATATGGGAATGACCCGAAATGAAGAGACCTGGAGGGTTTGACTTCATCACCTCCCTAACCTGTTTGTGGTATCTGCCCGGATAGCCTCCAATATGAATCATGTAGACGTCCAGACCTTCGCAGATGAATCTTTGTTCCAGGGGAAAGGTAGTACGGATCCGGGGATCATCAATATTGCCATAAACCCCTCGCAGGGGTTTGAAGTCCTCGAGCTTCTCTAAAACCTGATTAGGTCCTACATCTCCGGCATGCCAGACCTCATCACAATCACCAAAATGTTCCAGTATGGTTGGATCGAGATATCCATGGGTATCCGACATTAATCCGATTTGCTTCATGCGCAAATATCACAAGTATCAAATAAAAAAGCTGATCCTCCAAAGAAGATCAGCCTCCATCTATATCTCACAGGGTTTTTTACTGTATGACGACCATCTTCATCGTCTTTCGTTCTCCGTTGTGTTCCAGCTGGTAAAATACTAATCCACTAGCATTCAATTCGCTCCGCTGCAGGGTCATCTGTTGATACCCCTTGTCGAATGCACCGGATCGTTGTGTCAACATACGACCATTGGCATCCTGAACTGATAGGGTAACATCCCCTGCAGAAGGCAGGTAAAATCCAATGGTGGTTTCATCCAGGACCGGATTCGGACTATTTTGATAAAGTGTCAGCTTCGTTCCCTCAACAGCTTCATATTGAATTTGCAGGTCGTTAAATCCACCGGTAGTACCACCTGTCTCGGCAGGAAGAGCACTGGTGTTGAGCGTCATTCCATCTTTTAGTTGAGTAGACCTTTTGGCTCTGACAACCAGCTCAAACAGCACTTCATCTTTTCCAAAGGTCTGCTCACTCATGGTAAAGAAACTGCCATTGATCAGTCCTTCTCCCCTTTCCGGGCTGGCAAAATTCACAGAACCCTTAACTGCCAGGGCACCATCGTGGATTTCCACGAGTTCCAGATCATTTTCATCCAGAGCAAGTGAGAAACTCATGGTATTGGCTGAGGTAAGGTCATCAAAGGTAAATGGCACCGTAGCTAAATCTCCGGCATTGAGCAGCTGGTTTCCTGTTACCAGGCTTCGGTTTCCACGGCTGTCACTTTCAATTTCCGGGTCAAATAAAGACCCCAGATCTCCAATCTTGATAGCTCTAAACTGCACATCCATGTCACCTCCGTTATAGGGCTCGATGGCCACACTGTGTGGCATGTCAGCCTCGAACACAGTCACTGTGTCAGGAAGTTGGTAATCCATCGGAACAAACTGCCACGAATTATTACTGGAAAATGATTCCTTGATACCCAGGATGACATATTGCAGCTCACGCAGGTCATTTCGATCGATCACTTTATTGCCATCAACATCGGCAGCAATCAATTGATAAGGATCCCTGATTTCCCGGATACCATCAACGTGCATGGACAGTATCGTGTAATCATACATGTCTAATCTTTCCCGATAATCGGTATTCTTGGACGGGGTAATATCAACTTTTCTTCCCAATGGAATTTCTTCAAAAGCAAAAGCTCCCTTGGTATCGGTCATCTTTTGCATCCCTTCCATCAATGAGATTTCCACATTTTCTACTCCGGAACCAGCATCACTCATCACATTTCCGGCAATGGTACCACCAAGACAATCAAATGAATTGGCCTGAACGATCACTTCGACCATGGCATAGTCCATGTTGCCCGATTCATCGGTCACCATAAATTTGACCATATTTGATCCAAAGTCTGCACAGGTAAAGGTATCGGGCTCCAGGCTGAAGATCAGATCTTCCGGGGCCGTGCAATTATCATAACTGCTGGTGTTGAATTCTTCCGGCCATAGTGTAACGTATCCGTCACTGGAGTCCGTCTGCATCAGAGCTACCGTTAAAGAGGATATGGCCAGCACTGCCGGTGGCTTGTTGTCTTCGGCAGTAACGGTTACCAGGAATTCACATTCCGTGGCATTGCCACAGATGTCATAGGCGGTAAAAGTAACCAGGGTCAAACCTGGTTCGTAATAGCCACTGGCATCATTTCCGTGAAAGGTTTCACCCTTGTCGTACTTGCTGTAATGATCCGAACCAAGCTTCTTCTTCGTATACTTGATTACCACATCACCACAATTGTCGGTTGCCTCTGCCTTGGGGATCTTTACGTAGGTTTTTCCACCCTTGCAGTCTCCTCCGTCAGCCTCTACGTCTTCAGGGCAGTACGTGAATTCCGGCGCTTCATCATCATAGATGTAAAGCTTTTGTACATAGGTCCACCTTCCGGGCACATGTCCCTTGGAGTGTTTGCCGTGATGTTCATTATATTGACACCAGTCGATTAACTCCCAGGTACGGTATATAACCTTACAGGGTGTCTTATGATGGTATCCGTAACTGTCGTGTCCGTAGCCTCCACTGTTGTGATATGGATAAACTTTATCCTCGTAACGCAATCCCAGTTGAGAACATCCTTTGTGTTTGAACTCAGGCCAGTTCTTTCCGTAGGGTAAATGATCCGGGTGCAGGTTTCCTCCACACTCGTAGATATGGTGGTCCTTGGGCCAGTGAACATCATGGTAACCGTCGAAACCACCATACCCATCACCATCCTTGATATGGATAGTCTGGGTACAAGTGTACCACTCGTAATGGTATTTGATTTTCCAGGTCCGTACGATCTTTCCTCGTCCACATTTATCCAGGTATTTGTGAACCGTGGGTTTATGGATGTGCACTTTGTGACCGTAGCCATAACTGGCCTTAGGATAGCCGTAGTGATCCAGGTTATCGTACAGTTCACCACATTTAATGTATACATGCTCATCCGGACAATGCCACGCTGCACCACCGTCATCAAGGACAGCTGCAGATTCTGTGGAGTGACCGGAAAGAGCAAATGAGAGTGCCACGAAACACATGAGGAGGCACCTCAGAATTGTTTTCGTAGAGATCAAATTCATGGGCAGATTTGATTTAGGTTTATTGTAATTATTGTTCTTGGGATGCTTCTACCTTTGTAAAAACACTTGGTTTATATTTTAAAGCTACACAATAATTTTTGCAAAATAGGTGCCTAAAATGCAATAGAATTAATATTAACAGTTTAACTAAAGCTTTAACACCTAACCTGTATTTTGTTATACATTTACCCCCCTTACATAAAGTTTGGGTGCTAATACCTATCTGCTTAACTTTGTGTCGGTTATGTATCAGAGTGAGTCGCTAAATATCTAAAAAATAAGATAAGAAG
>JAUILF010000262.1 GCA_030433135.1 Bacteroidia bacterium
GTCAAATACCTGTATTCCTGCACCCTGAAAAGTATCGAGTCCGGCGAATGCCAATGCATCGTTTCTACCATCCTGGTTTGGCGTGATTACATTGACCAGTGGTGGAATAATGTCTGAAAGAGGTACGATATCTACCGCAATGGTATCGGACCACCAGCATCCCATCTCGTCCCGGTATTCAACTGCGATACTACCCTTCTCTTCCGGACGAATTATGGTTTCCGTACAATCATCGCATTCGTACTCATAATCGGAAAACCAGGTGATATCCGTTGCATTTCTGGCAAACAGGCGCAGAGGAGAACCTTCAATGACCATCGTATCACCTGTTCTTTCGGTAAGATTTTGATTGACTACAACCTCCATTTGAAAGGTGTCCAGGAAACAATGGTTGGATCCCACTATCTGTAAAACCTGATCCTCTTCTACCTTAATCGTATGATGACTTGCTTCACCAATTAACTGATCACCTGAAAACCATTGGTATTCTTCAGCTCCCTGCAACGCGACATCAATTTCATTGCCCGGGCAACTGTAATATACAGGGTCAGCACCTGATAGACTAACTGGTTGGATCACCGTCAGATCTATCGTGTTTTCGGTAAAACACCCATATTCATTGATAACCTTTAGGGTATAGCTGTTACTTTCCGGAAATGCAATGGACACTCCTTCCACACCATGGCTCCACTTATATACATGATCACTTTTCGGGGTATCCAGTTCAAAGGTCGATCCTGCACAGATTGTATCAGATTCCTGCAGGTCAAATTGCGGGTTTTCCCGGATCACCACCCTGGTTTCTGCTTCCAGTATGCACTGTTCAGAGTAGGTTGCTGTAACCCTGTAGGTTCCGGCATCCATCACATTGATCCGGGTGTCATCGGTGGACAAAATGTCTCCATCCCGGGACCATGTGATCATGGGCACGGCATCAAGCCCGGAGTGAAGTTGGGCTGGTTGGTCTTCACATACCGATGTCTCCACCGGCAACTCCGGTTTTCTATATTGATCATCATAGTCAACTTGCACCTCAACCGTATCAAGACATCCATCCTGATCCATTAAAGTCAGTTTATATCTTCCGCTATCCAGGGTAGTAAAAATTGAGTCTTGAGCCGGTGCTCCTCCAATTGAATACGTATAGGGACCAATTCCGCTGCTCCCGGAGGCAACGATCTCTCCATTCTGCTGATAGCATGAGGCATCTGTAGTCATATAGGTAAGCTGAGGGGCCGTCGAATTATCAATGCCTACCGTAGTGCTGTCTACACAGTCCATTGAATCCATGACCACAATCGAGTAAACTCCCGAAGCCAAAGAATCAACCAAGGTGTTTGTGACCAATGCTTCATTCACCAGGTATCGGTAAGGGCCTATACCCTGGGTGCTTTTTAGCTTGATCTCTCCATTATTGAGGCCACAATGAGTGGATTCGACCAGTGCTGACAAAACGGGTCGAGTTGAGGTCATAATCTCGATGTTTTGTTGCACCTGGCAATTCTCTTCATCAGCAACCACAGCTGTATATTGACCCGCCGATAAAGCACTAAAGGTGCCGTCCTCAGATATGGTACTGTCCAAGGCAATGGACAGCATACCAGTACCACCTGACGCATCTATGATTACACTGCCATTATTATTTCCACAGGTAGTAGCTTCAAACCGGGATTCCATCATAATACCTGGAGAGGACTGTATGTCAACGTCTTCCTCGTAAGTACATCCATCCGCATCAATTACCTTAACCGTGTATGTCCCTGCTGCCAGATCCATAAAGTCCCTGGCATCCTGGGTATTATTACCAATACTATATTGAAAAGGACCAAGTCCACTCTTTGCTTCCAGTTGAATCTGGCCATTGGGTTGGCCGCAAGTAGTATGAACTACAGCAGCCTGTGCACTCACAATCTCCGAAGAATCCACAGATACCATCATACTATCTACACACCCCAAACTATCCGTGACTTTAACCAAATAGTCTCCTGACTGAAGATTACCGAACAAGGGTTCCGGCTGACTTGCCGTATCCAGGGTAAACATATAGGGTTCTACTCCATGTTCTACCACTGTTTCCACCGAACCATTCGGAATACCACAATGGGTATGGTCAACAATGGGTTTCAAAACAGGTGGCTCTATCTCCTGGATCTCGACATTATGCGTTGACTCACATCCACGGTTATCCCTGACCGTTAGTGATACCGGCCCGGGACCAAGTGCATCAAAAACAGCTTCATTGGTAAAAGAACCATCATCCAGCTTATAAGAAAAAGGACCGTGGTTACCGTTTACCGAGGTGGATAGTACTCCGTTATCTTTTCCACAGAATGCAGCAGTAGATGCCATCTCTACTGCAAAACCTTCCGATGGCTCTATTACTCCTTCCATTTCAACAATACAGTCGTTGACATCCTTAACTGTCACTCTATAGGTACCAGCAGGAAGATTCTCAAAACCGGAGGATGTAATAAAGCTTTCTCCGATACTGTATTGAAGTGATCCGGCCCCACCGCTGGCATCAATGTCAATTGACCCGTTATTCAAACCGCACTCAGTATGACTTGCCAATACGGTAGCTGTAATGGGAACACTGGGTTGAATATTAACCTGGTCCTCCACCCGGCAATCATTATTATCAATGATAGCAACATTGTAATTCCCCGCTGATAATCCTTCAAACGTGCTACTCTGAGAGCTTTCTCCATTTAACAAATAGGTAAAGGGGCCTTGACCACCGGAAACAGATATGTCTACAGTAGCATTATCTCCACCACAATCGGTATGGATCACGTCTACTTCCATTTCCGGAACATCATCTGTATAAATGGCAAAGTCCTTAGAGGTGGAACACCCTTCATCATCAGTAACGATGGCCGTGTAGTCTCCCGGTTCCAGTTCTGTGAAAACCGGATCAGAAGACGTTGTTCCCCCCAATCGAAATGAATAGGGTGCTGTGCCACCTGAACCCTCCAATTCGACCTGACCGTCGTCTTTTCCACAAGAGGCATTGGTGACGGTTGCACCTAGTGAGGGTTTTTGAGATAACATTTGTATAGCTGCGGCAGTCTCGGTTTCACACCCCAACCCATTGGTCACCGTAACATTATAATCTCCTGGAGTCAATCCCGTAAAAACATTACTGGATTGGGCTCCAAGGCCAATGTCGTAAGTGACAACACCTACTGCTCCTGAAATTTGAACCGTTAATTTGCCATTGTTTTCACTGCAGGTAGCATCGTCTTCCACTATATTGGTTATAGCGACCGAGCAACCACCGGATCCACCGGTACCACAGGCACCAAGACAAGACGCATTGGCTGCCCTGCTACGAAGAAGATCTCCGGGCTCCTGTCCGAACCCATTTGAAAAATCAATTCCGGGATTATCTGCACCCAGGTGGCAATAACTCATAATGGTACCTCCCTGATCAGGAGGAGTTGGTCCGGGATCGCAGTTACCTTCCGTTTGATAACAATCATCCAGGGCCTGGTTACCTCCAGGTCCCCATTTGCAGGCGTGTGTGTGGGGGCTTCCATAGTTATGGCCAATTTCATGTGCCACCACATTCACCGTCCACGAATAAGCGGGAAACGAATAGCTGTTGTCGACGTCACTGTAGGCATAATTGTGCGAAGAACTACATAGCACACCAATATTGGCTAGCCCTCCAAGATTAGATCCGGAATAATCAAGTAGGTGGCCCAGATCCCCATTGAAGTCCGGCCTGTTTTGCGTAAAAGAAGTGAGAGCGGCTCCAGAACTGCCATGTTCATATGGATCCTGAATATTCCAGACATATAATTCTGACATTTGGATACTCAGCCCTTCGCTTTCATAGATGGTAGAAACACCATTAAAGAGTCCGGTAACAAAATTGGTGACACTACTAACGGAGCCCTTCTCCTGAAATAGGTTGTAGCTAGCTTCTATATAGACATTTACACAATTGGCTGCTGATCTTTGCTGATTGCCACTCGATGACCGAACGTCTCCGGACCTATCGAAATCGTCTGAGGTGTGGCAGTCAAAGGGCATAGACACTGTAAGCTCATCTTCTCTATAGATAACATGAGTTCCTGCTTCTCTGGTCCATTTGCCCAGAACCAAATTATGGGTGGAGTCAGAAGAAATCACTCCGGATATTTCGTTATCAAAAAGGCTGATCGATACCAGGGACTGTTCATTATTCCTGATAATTCCGCGATAATGAATTCCTTCCCGGGCCTCATGGATGCCATCGGGAGTACGAACAACAAACGATGGTGCCACGGGAGCTTCCCTATACAATTCAAGGGTAATGACTTTTTCCTGATATGGAATCTCCAACTGAATCAATTCAGGTCCTCTTCTTACTAACCTCGCCAGATCTGATTGCCTGACCTTAACGAGTGTTGATCTTTCGACAAATGGAGTAGACCTGGCTAAAAGTGGGTCATCCGGGAGTACATCAAACAACTGGAAAGCCGGCAGAGTATGTTGGCTTCGTCTTAGTTTTTTACCGGACAGGGTTTGGGCTAACCTGTTGGGCTCCAATGACTGAGCACTGACAGTTGTGCACAATGCAGTCAAAATCATCAGTACAAAAGCTGACAAATTATGATTCATGACAGGCCAAACGATCACTTGGTTTACTTTACTAAAATCTACCAGGATTGTGCATTATACATGCAAATCCCCCACAAATTTATCTGTACCCTCGGTTAGAAGACGTAAGAACATCAGTTCACCACAAAGAAACTGCTATTTTTTCCAATCAAAAAATATCACTCGACCTGTTTTTAGTTACTCGGCAGTAAAATTTAGATCCAGATTGGCTTCGATGGAAGTAGGAGTTATCGATCTGAATAACATAGATATTCTATAATTAACTCTATCCTTATTCAAAAGGTCGTAGACATCGGAGTCAATCGGAACCACCAGCACATGAGTTCCTGCATTTACGGGAACCTGGTTGGTGAAGAAGAGATCTGTGGCATCATCCGGGTCATCATCATATACTGAAATAACTACTTCCTGCACAAAGTTGAAGTCTATGTCATTGAGAAGCGAAGACAAAATCGCACTTGCCGGCCTGAGGATAAGGGTCTGACTCTCATCAATATTGAATTGTTGTTTCAAAGGTTTGATGTTGGTGGGAACATTTCTAACCAGGAAGAAATGTCGTTCAAAGGGATTTAAACCAGGGCCAATATCAAAGTTGAGCAACACGGGCATCTCAAAAAGTATGTCCTGCTGCTTTCCACATCCCAGGAAAAAAACAAGGCTTATAAATGATAAAATTCGAATACCGGATCGCATTGACTTACCAACGTCAATCTGACCATTTTCAGTACCCGGTAGATCAGTCCGCAGTTCAGAGCCTCCAGGACACAGTTCGAAATTTTAGCCTCTAGGTTCCTGGGAACATTAAGTTATAATTTCAGGTTCCATCAGTGAAACCAGGTTAAACACCAAAAAACCACTCATAAAATTCCCAATTATGTACATTTTTTCGAGATGTCCCGTACTTAAGCTAACTTTCAGGATATAGAAAAAAAGCTCAAATGGGAGAGCAGAGAGTACATTTACCCCAGAGCAAGGAGGACCTGCGCAGATTCATCCGTGCTTTACTGGACGATGTGAGAGCATTGGAATATATGCTGGAGCATGACTGGTTTGAGAAAGATGTGAGTCGAATCGGAGCAGAACAGGAAATGGTGCTAGTGAAGTTGCCTGATCACAAGCCTGCCATGGTGGCACAAAAAGCCCTCACAGAAATGGCTGATTACACCTGGCTGGAATCTGAGCTGGCACAATTTAACCTGGAAATCACCCTGACACCACAGCTCTTTTCGGGAACTTGTTTATCAAACCTGGAGAAGGAAACATTGGAAAGGATGAATGTCATCCGTGCACATTTGCAGAGTGATGAAGTTGCTCCCCTATTGACAGGTATTCTGCCTACCCTGCGAAAATTTGATCTTTCTTTAGAGAACCTGACTCCCAAGGAGCGCTACAAAACCCTGATGCAGGCGATAAATGAGCAACTATTAGGGTCTGAATATCAACTTAGAATAACCGGGATCGATGAATTGCTGATCAAACACGATTCACCTATGCTCGAAGCCTGTAACACCAGCTTTCAGGTACATCTGCAGGTTTCAGCAGAAGAATTTGTCAAAATGTACAATATCGCCCAGTTGTTGGCGGCACCCGTCATGGCCATTTCAGCTAATTCGCCTCTGGTATTTGGTCGGCGATTGTGGCATGAAACCAGAATAGCCATGTTTCAACAAAGCATTGATACCCGATCATCCCACAAACATCTTAGAGAAAGAGCTCCCAGGGTGGATTTTGGCAATTCCTGGCTGGAAAAAAGCATTCTTGAAATATACAGGGATGACATCACCAGGTTTAGAGTCCTTATGAGCAGTGATGTAGAGGAGGCATCCCTGGCAAAGATTGAAAATGGAGAGGTTCCCAAACTCAGAGCTTTACAGGTTCACAATTCCACCGTTTACAGATGGAATCGTCCGTGTTACGGAATAAGTGAAAATGGAAAACCACATCTTCGGATTGAAAACCGGGTTCTTCCTGCAGGTCCGACAATTACAGATGAAGTTGCCAACGCGGCATTCTGGTTGGGACTCATGGTTGGTTTTTCCAGCAAGTATGAGGACATAACCCAGCATCTACTTTTTGCGGAGGCACGTGACAACTTTTTCAAAGCGGCCAGATATGGCATTGACAGTACATTCAGCTGGCTTGGTGATACTAAAGTCAATGCCATCAATCTGGTGATGGAAGAATTATTACCTATTGCCGCAGAAGGATTGAGCTCGAAGGGGGTGGCCCAGGATGATATCGACAAATACCTCGATATCATCTCGAGGCGTACTCAAAAGCATATGAATGGAGCCCGATGGATGCTGAGGGGGTATACCAAACTCATCAAAGATGTAAGTAAAGATGAGGCCTTGACCATCCTTACTGCGACTACCCTTCAAAACCAACTCAAAGAGGTTCCAATTCATGAATGGCCTTCACCTGAAGTGCAAGATTTGTCAGACTATAAACCTATGACCCTGACAGTAGGAGAGTGTATGACCACCGATCTGTTTACGGTGAGAAAGGAAGACATTATTGAACTGGTAGGTCAGATGATGGACTGGCGCCGGCTAAAATATATGCCCGTGGAAGATGAAAAGGCCAAACTGGTAGGTCTGGTCACCAGCAGACAGATACTGCGTGAACTCCTGAAAGACGATGGCGAGGGTAAAAAAGCCACCACTGTTGAGGAAGTGATGATCCATAATCCGGTAACTACAACCCCGGAAACATCCATCAAGAAAGCAATGGCCATGATTAAGAAAACCAAAATCGGTGCTCTGCCAGTGGTGAATGAACAGAAGGAATTGATTGGGATGATCACGGAAACCGATTTCCTCCGAATAACTGCTCGCCTGCTGGAAAGACTCGAAGCCCGGAATATGTAGCCCCATCAAGTCCACTTTGTTAAAATTATGCTTAGGGAACTAACATTTAGGCTATGAAAGTGTTTCATACATAGTGGGCGACATAGCCCATCAAGCTGTGAAAATATACTATTTTTGGAACCCACTTTATTGAAACGATAAATCACAACTATGGCATTTGATATCGACATGATCAAAGCATTCTACGAAGGCCTTCCAGCCAAGATTACTGAAGCCAGAGAGATGCTTGGTAAACCTATGACCTTAACCGAAAAAATCCTTTACAGCCATCTTCATAAGGAATCAGATTTAAAGGCATATTCGCGTGGCAAGGATTATGTATTCTTTGCTCCGGACCGGGTAGCTATGCAGGACGCAACTGCCCAGATGGCTCTACTGCAATTTATGATGGCGGGAAAGGATAACGTGGCAGTTCCTTCCACAGTACATTGTGATCATTTGATCCAGGCAGAAGTTGGTGCGGACAAAGATCTGCAAACAGCCAACCAGGTTAACAAAGAAGTGTATGACTTTCTTTCTTCTGTGTCGAATAAATATGGTATCGGATTCTGGAAGCCGGGAGCTGGTATCATTCACCAGATCGTGCTGGAAAATTATGCTTTCCCCGGGGGAATGATGATTGGAACCGATTCTCATACACCCAATGCAGGAGGACTGGGAATGGTGGCTATAGGTGTCGGAGGTGCTGATGCGGTCGATGTTATGGCCGATATGCCCTGGGAGCTCAAAATGCCAAAAGTTATTGGGGTCAAACTTACCGGAAAAATGAGTGGATGGACATCCTCCAAAGATGTAATCCTCAAAGTTGCTGGCATCCTGACCGTGAAGGGAGGTACCGGTGCCATCGTGGAGTACTTTGGTCCCGGAGCTCAATCCCTCTCCTGCACCGGTAAGGGTACGATTTGTAATATGGGAGCGGAGATTGGTGCCACAACCTCCACCTTTGGATACGATGAATCGATGAGCCGCTATCTGAGGGCCACCGAACGTGCCGACGTAGCGGATCTGGCTGATGCCGTGGCAGAACATCTGACGGGAGATGAAGAGTGTTATGCCAATCCTGAAAAGTATTTTGACCAGGTTATTGAGATTGATCTATCAACCCTGGAGCCGCATATTAATGGACCATATACTCCGGACCTCGCCTGGCCCATCAGCAAGTTTAGTGAAGCTGTCAAGGAAAACGAATATCCAGAAGCTTTGGAAGTGGGGTTGATCGGTTCGTGCACGAACTCATCTTACGAAGATCTGTCCCGTGCTGCATCACTGGCGCAACAAGCCAGTAATAAAAAACTTAAAGTTAAGTCCGAATTTACCATAACTCCCGGATCTGAAC
>JAUILF010000263.1 GCA_030433135.1 Bacteroidia bacterium
AGCAATGGCTTGTGGAACACCTGTCATCTCCAGCGACTGCATCACCGGTCCACGTGAAATTTTGAGCCCTGACAGCAACTTTAGGAAAAGATTAACGGACAGAGTTGAGTATGCACCATATGGAATTTTATTTCCAGTTAACCGAACGGATCTTCTTGCCCAGGTCCTAAAAAAACTTTTAAAGGACAAGGCCTTGCAGGAAGAATACAGTGTATCAGGACTCACATATATTCATAAATTTGAAACCGGAAAGGTGGCTGATCAATATTTAAAACAGATCATTAAGTTACAGTCAGCCCAGGATCCACCACTTGCGTATGGGGAAGAAGAAAATCGCATTTTTCGGGATTAAATACTATCCCTCACGAGGAGGTACCAGTCGAGTAGCTGAAGCTCTCATTAGAGAACTACGCAAGGACTATGACATTACCATCTATTGCTATTCTTCTACCGAAGCTGTAAACCATCTGGATGGAGTCAAACCGGTGATGTTTTCTACACCCATGCTTAAAGACCTGGGAGTCTTTTTCTTCTTCTTCAAGTGCTTCTTGCATCTTATGTTCAGGTCAAACTATGAGCTTGTTCATATTCATAAAACTGAAGCGGCAGTATTTGCCCCACTGATCAGATTGCGCTATCCTGTTGTTGCGACATCACATGAGCTTCCATACCTCAGAGAAAAGTGGTCTTGGTTTGCCCGTCTCTATCTCCGTTTCGCTGAAAAGATCTTTATTCACTCAGGAGCCCTTTTAACTACTATCTCGCAGTCTGATGCCCAATACTACCGTGAAAAGTACCGAAAGGAGGTCCACTTTATTCCAAATGGGGTAGTCAAGCCAGAAACCGCAACCGAAAGCCAGTTTGACACATTTTTCAGGGAACACGGTATCGACAAAAGAAGTAGCTATCTTCTTTTTGCCGCACGTCGCATAATTCCCAGCAAAGGGTGTCACCATCTATTATCAGCACTCAAAAATCTCAACTATCAGGGATCACTGATCGTTTGTGGGGATTTAAATCAAATGCCCGAATACTCAAAAACTCTACGTCAGATGAGTCAGAAACTGGATGTAACCTTCACAGGCTACGTGTCTTCCAGCAAGTTGCTCAACACCTTGATCAAAAGGGCTGAACTCTTCGTCTTTCCCTCCGAACTAGAGGGAATGTCCATGATGTTACTTGAAGTGGTCAGTATGGAAACAGGAGTCCTGGCTAGCGACATACCTCAGAATACACTGATTTTTGATGAAGAACATATCAGCTTTTTTAAATCAGGACATCCCGAAGATCTGGCAAAAAAACTAAACCTTTTACTTGAGAACCCAGATCAGGTGAAGAAGAAAGCCAAACTGGCAAAGGCATTTGCCCGGGAGCGCTATGGCATGCAAAGTATTGCCGGCCAATACGCTGGTTTGTATGCAAAAGCAATGAACCCCAAATCCGGAAGAACTTAAGGAATCATTCCACACTCGCAAAGCCTTTTGAGATGCGTTTGCATACGTTGAATCCTTTGCATCCAGCAGGCTTAAAGATCTCCTGTGATATGTAAGTAACTACGGGCCAAGAAGTACCATTAAAACCGAACTTATTTTGCACCGGATTTAGCAAGTTTCGTGAGTTTTTAGTAACTTTACCGTGCTTTGATGTAAGTATATTTATTAAAACACACTTAAAAACCCGTTTTTCGCCCAAATGTCTATGCTTAACAGCGTTCACTAAATTTATTACCCTTTATTAACCATCTCTTGTTCAACCTGAATACACCTGTTGGTTGGATAGAACGGTGATAAGCCTTGACTACTAAGCTAAGTCGGGACACTCAAACCTATGATTTCCAAGAAACAATACTTTGTTTTTGGGAGGTTGGTATATGAATGTCTTTTGCTTAACATTTGTATCATTGTAGCTCTGGTGATAAGAAAACCAGAACTTTTTGGAGACCTCTCTTATCTAAACTCAAGTAATCTCTACAGTTTATTTGGCGTATTCAATCTAACCTGGTTATCCATTATCCTATGGAATGGAGACCCCGAAGAACGATACCGCAGCGCATTGTCCGCCAGAAGTAAGCAGATCATCCTGGAGAGTTTCATCTTCCTGGGAATACTATCTACACTTGCCGTAGTATTCAAAGTTGAGTACTTCAACAGAACGACATTTCTTCTGCCCATTGTACTCTTCACTTTCTGCAACATACTGTTGCTCAAACCTATGTTTGAATTCATGAAGAGAAGAAGAAAATATCATGCCAATGATTACAACATTCTGTTGGTAGGAGGAGGCGAAGGTGCCAATCATGTACTGAACTATGCCAAAAATCACGAGCATCTGGGTTATTCCCTGGTGGGTGTGGTTAACGATGAGGAACCCGTATTAGCAATGGCCGGACATACCAACTATGTGAAAAACGGAATGAATGGATCCCTGCCCGGAACCATTTACAACCTTGATAAAAAGTCATCCAACTTGTTGGGTAATCTTGATGATCTACCGGAGATCCTTGAGCAAAGACAAGTCGACGAAATTTTCATCAGTTTGCCATCAAATAAGGAGCGGGAAATCAGGAATGCCATTAGGACAGCTGATACTCACGGTGTACGAGTTAACCTGGTACCGGAAACTCCCTTGTATCTGGGTCAAAACTTCAGGTCCTATTCTTTGGATAGTACTCCTGTATTTCAGATGAGAAAGAGCCCGTTGGACAAGTTTCGAAATTTCTTTTTTAAGAAACTTTTTGATCTCGCTTTTGCCTTTGCTGTTATCGTACTATTGTCACCTGTATTTCTCCTAATAGCCTTTTTGATATACATCCAGGGTGATGGACCTGTTCTGTATAAACCCTTGCGGAAAGGGGAGGCAGGAAACACATTCCAGTGTTTCAAATTCCGTACGATGAAAGAATGTGATGATCCGGTAAATGGCACCAGATCAACCATTAAGAATGATCCAAGGATCACCAAAATCGGTAGGTTCCTGAGGAAATACGATCTGGATGAGTTACCTCAGTTCTTCAACGTATTAAAAGGAGATATGAGTGTTGTAGGCCCCAGACCCCACCGAATCAACCTGCAATCAGATTTCCGAAAAATTGTCGACAACTACATGATTCGGCATTATATCAAACCGGGAATCACCGGATGGGCTCAGGTAAATGGTTGGCGAGGTCCTACAAAATCCCTTGCTCAGAAAACCGAAAGGATTAAACATGACCTTTGGTACATTGAAAACTGGAGCTTTTGGCTGGATATAAAAATCGTTTTTCTGACCGTCTTCGGAGGAAAAAGCAGAAAGAACGCCTTTTAACCGAGACTAAACAATAGGATTTTCTGTTACATAACCCGGGTTTACAGGATCTGGGTCTGGAATCTTTCGGAATCGATCTAGTCGATGTAAATGACCTTGTGAAGGAATCGAATGCCCAATGAGACCTCAAAAGCAAGGTTCTTGACACTTTGTTCACTAATCACTTCCTGAGTCCCGGTATAGGGATTGTTGTACCGGCTTGCGGGTATGAAGATTTGGCGAGTGATGTCCGGACTGAATCGAAAATCGAGAACGCCGGAAACCAACTCACTAAAAGGGAACTCAAATCCACCTCCCACTGTAAGTCCAAAGACAAACTTTTGAATGCCATCCTCGTATCCCTGGTATAATTCCAGATCAGAGGAAACATTGTATTCACCACGTAAGGCAAAAGAGTAATTACCCAGCAGATTTCCAACCGGAAATCTGTTTCTCGCACCCAGCGATAGCGATATATTGTTAAACTTCAGCTTGAATGTCTGAGCATCATAGGCAATTCCCGTATTGGGGTTGACAGAAGACCTGAAACGTACAGCTCTTCCCTTCACATGATAACCACTCTCTGCAAACAGAGAGCCTGTGAGACCCTCATCGGCAGTTTCGATAAAGCCAACGATATGGTACGCAAACAAGGGGTCATTGGTTTGGATATTATTCCATTTTTGTAATCCCATGGTAGGCCCGCCCTTCAATCCGAAGGCATAGCCCTGAGCACATAATCCTGCGCTGTGCAGCATACACAGAACCGATACAACCAGTATTCCCAGTTTCTTCATATTACTTCTCTATGATCAGGACCTGACCCGGACTTATCAAATTAGAACTAAGTTGATTGGTGTCCTTCAACCCATCTACGGTTAGCTCATATTGATTGGCTATTCCATATAATGTTTCTCCTTTACGAACAATATGGGTCATCTTTTCTGCTTGTGTGCTTGCAACTTCATCACCCATCGTTTCACTTTCTATTTCCCGTATATGTTCAACCTTCCTTGAGGGAGGGCGCAGTTTGGGACGATCTTTTGATTTAACCATGCCCCGGAGCTGAATTTTTTCTCCATCAGCAGGTTCAGTTCCCGGGTACATCCGGTTTCGGTTGTATAATTTCTCCAGTCGTACTCCATACATTTGTGCAATCTCATACATGCTCTGACCACCTCTCACCGTATGGTATTTTCGGGAACCACGATAGGCTTTCCTCTTTCTTTCTAAATAAACCCTGTCGGCAAGATTCATTGTGTGACCGGCAGAATCAATCATTTCGTTGTATTCAATAACATCTTTCAGTGAAACATGATACCGGTTTGCTATATCAAGTGGAGTATCTCCATCCCTTGCATATACCATTTTCTTGCCATTATTGGTAATAACCTCCTCAATTAGCTCCGTAATTTCAGGCTCCTTCTGCCTGGCATAAGTTCGATGCCCTCTCTTTTCAATCATGGAATACAAAGTGACTTGCTTTGTTTCAGGTTTATCTGGCTCCCGATCACTAACCAACAAGGGATTTGGCTCGTAATAATCGTACAGATATAATTGATGCTGTTCGATCAGATCTATTAACAAGACAGCATACTTAGGGTTTGTTGCATATCCTGACTCCTTAAGCCCCCACGACCAGGATTTGTATTCCCGATGATCAATATTGAAAAGCCAACCGTACCGGTAGTTTTTCCTGGGGTGCATCAAAAACTCAGAATGTGCCACAAATGATGCCTCAGGACTATCAAACACCCGAAAGCATGATGGAATCAATTTTCCATAACGGTCATAGTCATCGTCTTCCTTATAATAACCTTGGCCCTCCCAATCAGCACCGCACTTCAATCCGAAGAAATTGTTGGAGTTGGTGGCCAGTTCACTGGTCCCTGCACTCGATTCCAGGATAGCCTGTGCCAATTTCACACTGGCAGGGATTCCAGTCCGATGCATTTCAGCAATGGCAATTTCCTTGTACTTCTCGACAAAAGCAGGTATATCCCTTTCCTGAGCAGACAAGCAAAGGGCTCCAAGCAACAAAAACACCAGCAGTGTTATTCGAATCATCTTCTCAGTGGATCTTAATTCAAAGATATTAAATAAATATGCAATATATATGATATTGTAAAGACATATTTTATGCAAAATTTCGGATGATACCCACCTGCAATGCGATTTAAGTGTTCTGTGATCAAAAATGTCAAAATTAATATCTTTGAGTTGCGAGTCAATGGCCGTTATGCACCATATGCCAGTAATTCAATACCTATATATAAGCTTTTTTTTGGTCCTGATTATTGCATGTCAGGGTTCAAAACAGGATCAGGGTGATCATGAGATCTCACAATACCCAGTGATTCGTTCATTGACACAGCTCATAGAGCAACATCCTGAAGATCCAATTTTGTATTATCAAAGGGGAGAGGAATATCTAAATCAGGGTCAATACCAGCAGGCCATATCTGATTTTGAAACTGTCCTTGGCATCGACCCCAATGCTTTCCCTGCATTACATTTATTAGCTGATGCATACCTCGACAACCTTCAATCCCGCAAGGCTCTTGAAACTATGGAAAGGACCGTTCAACAGTTTCCCGATAGTCTCAGATCCAAGTTGAAACTCGCCGAATTTCAGCACATATTAAAAAGATACCCTGATGCATTGGAAACCATCCAATCTATTCAGGATCAGGATGCTGATAACCCTGATGCATTCTTTATGAAAGGTCTTGTTCTGAAAGAAATTGGTGATACCGCCGAAGCTGTTCAGCAATTCCAATACGCTACCCGTGATAACCCCTTTCTGGTAGATGCCTGGATCAACCTGGGTCAACTACTTGAAGCACAGGGAAATCCAGACGCTATCCGATACTTTGATGCAGGTCTGGAAGTAGATCCTGACAATCTATTTCTCCTCCATGCCAAAGCTCAATACCTGGGAAGATCCAACCAAACTGAAGAAGCTAAGAAAACCTACGGAATCATTTCCAAGCTGGATCCCGATTATTCGGAGGCATATTACGATCTTGGCTTGATACTTCTAGATCAGGATAGCCTGCAAAAGGCCTTGTCCCATTTTAAAATTGCGATTCAGACAGACCCCAGGTTTCAAAGGGCCTATTTTTATGCAGGACTCACCAATGAGATCCTCGATCGCTATGATGAAGCTCAATACTATTTCAGCCAGGCGGAGAACCTTGATCCCGATGACCAGGACACCCGGGACGCTATCCAAAGAGTGGGGAAAATGCTGGAATCAGCAGAGTGACCATATTTTTGCTAACTTCCATTGATCTGATTTTAAACCAAAAAACTATCTATGTCAGTATTGAAGGTGATTGAAATTCTAGCTGATTCAAAAGAATCATGGGAAGATGCAACAAAGAATGCGGTCGAAAAGGCAAGTAAATCTGTCAATAAGATCCGATCTGTCTTTGTGCAGAATCAAAGTGCCACAGTTGAAGATGGAAACGTATTAAAATATCGCGTCAACGTCAAGATTACTTTCGAAGTGGATTAGTACTCTGACTAATCAAATATTGTAATTTCATTCGGTTGCATTTCAGCCAGCTCTCCGTTCCTTACCAGTCACCTAACTGATGGTACGTGGCCCAAGGTATGTACTTACCAAGTGCAGGACCTGCCTGCTAAAACATCCCAAATGAATCCTCCAATCTGTACTGCAGAGTCTGCGGCGCACTATACCAGGCAATAAAGCTGCCATTTCGGGCATTTTATTCCATACTATGTCGTGTATTTCCACCGTACTAGCATTTTTTTTGTCAGAACAGGCAACATAATAACTGTTGACGGTATCCTTTTTGTGATAACCTAATTCCAAAGTTGTTTGATTGGAAGAGGAAAAACTGATAAGAGGTTGTATCAGACAGGATCCAACCTGTCAAAAGGAACTATTTCTCGCATATAGCAGAAGGATGATGTCCGTTTGTCTTAGGTATGCCCGGAACCGATCTGATGCTGAAGACATTCTTCAGGATGGATTCGTCCGTCTTTTTCAACATATACATCAGTACAAATTCAAGGGTTCTTTTGAAGGTTGGATGAGACGCATATTCGTGAATGCAAGTTTGAAAAAATATCAGGCAAAGAAGTGGCAGAATGAACAGACACCACTGGATGCAGTGCCAGATGCAGGATCTGACCCAGACATAGTACAACGACTTTCAGAAGAGGAAATCATGCGTTTGGTCAGCGAGCTTCCTGACGGATATCGTATCGTCTTCAATATGTATGTGGTCGAAGGTTATTCACATAAAGAGATCGCAGAGCACCTGGGTATAAACGAAGCAACTTCCCGTACACAACTTCTAAAGGCAAGAAAGCAATTGCAACAAAAGTTGCAACAAATGATGATTACGTATGACTCCTGATTCCTTCGATCATATCATACGAAAACGGCTTTATGAGGCCGAAAGCGAGGTGCCGGACCATCTCTGGGAACAGGTGAGCATGAGAATAGCACCGGCAAAAAAGAACAAACGATGGTTAATCTTCCTGATACTGGGGTTGTTGGTTTTCTCCACAGTAACTGCTTCTCTCTACTTTGGGGAAAAATCTATTCCGGAAGAGCACGACTTGTCTTCTCAGCCAAGTTTAGTGGACGATAGGTCGGAAAGTCTCTCTGAAGGAAATAAGGCAGAAGGCATCCAAAACAACACCGAAGAGTCACCCAGAGATAATCCGGTGTCAACAGAAGATCATTCGTTCAGAGCAGAGCAACAGTCTCCGGTATTAAGTGACGAATCCAAGTTTCTAAAAGGGAATCCTGCGGTTAAGGCTCCTGTTCAGTCATTCTCGTTAGAGAATCCGGTTGAGACCTCAGCATCACTACATAGCGGAAGTAAAAACCCGGATGTTCCTGGTTTATCGATACAAACCCTCCTTCCTCTTTCATCGAGATCAGGGTTAGATCTGACTACCGGTAATCCCCGGATCGATATTTGTCCGGCATTTACTATAGATAAGAGACCACTTAGTCCGTTTATTGAATTTTCGATAGGGGCAGGAGCTCCTTTCAGGTCGATGTCTGCCATCGATGAAGAGTGGAACTCCTACCTGCAAGACAGGCTGGATAGCGAGACTCCAAAGGTCACGTTGGACCTAAAGTTGCTCGGTGGACTTCACCTGGGACAAAGCTGGCTCGTGAAGGCAGGACTGGGGCTAAACCAGGTTCGTGAAACATTTGACTTTATTGATGAGAGTGCTTCCAGAACCATTACCAGCATTATCACCGACACAGTCTTTTCGGGAGGCACTGTAATAATCACCCGGGACACCTCGGTCGTAACCGAATATGGCCAGCGGGTTAAAAGGTCAAATAACACCTACACCCGGTTTGATCTACCTCTTCTGGCAGGGTATCAACTGGACTTTGGCAAACACCGTCTAGAATTCAGCGCGGGAGTTGCCATCAACCTGATTTTTTGGCAAAAGGGAAATATCCTATCAACGGAGGGTGACATATCGGACCTGTCAAGTAC
>JAUILF010000264.1 GCA_030433135.1 Bacteroidia bacterium
GGGCACCAGGTTCAATGGTTATCTGGCTCACCTGGAAAAGCTCTTTTCACCTGACCTATTTGTTCTGGGTGGCGGGGCCAGCAAAAAATTTGACAGGTTTAGTGATACACTAACCATTTCGACCAGGGTGGTTCCGGCAGAGTATCAGAATGACGCAGGAGTGCTTGGTGCCGCCATGTATGCTGATCAGGTTTCCTGATAACCTCGCAAAAAAAAAGGCCTGCTTCTTGAGCAAGCCCCTTAATTCGTTCAAGGTTTCTTTCTTTAAATATACGCTATAATACTTCAGTGAGGTAATAACTGATAAGTTGATTAACAACTTCATCTTCCTTAAGAGAAGGTAGAATCTCATAGATCATCGAAGCTTGCTCGATATCCTCGATCAGTGCCAGTCGCAGCACTTCAATACCATCAGTTCGATGATTCATAGCAAGCAAACATGCTGCCCTGCAGTACAACAACTCAGCACCCACAGCATGATACTCAGCTTCTTCAAGCACTTCTAGTGCTTTGTCCATTTCTCCCAACTGCAATAGAAAAGTGGCGTGATCCTTCCAGATATTCCCTTGCTCCGGACCTATCTCGGTTGCTTTAAGATAATAGTAATGAGCCTTTGCAAATTCACCCACCTTAGAGAAGGCATTTGCCAGGTTACTGAAATATTCCTCTCTTCTGTCCTCAATTTCAATCGCACGGAAATACGCATTAATGGCGCTCAGCCAACGATCCTCTCTTGCATGGCACTGACCCAGATAAAAGTGCACTTCATCATTATACGGGTCCAGTTTGGATGCCTTGTTGAAGTAATCCTTTGCCAGACCACAATCATTCTTCTGCATATAACACTCACCAATATTAGCCAACAGGTCACTATCCGGGCCAAAAAGATCCAATGCCTCCATGTAGAAGCTCAGGGCCTTGTCATAATCACAAATTTGAAAGCACAGGTCAGCACATTCCCGGTAGCCAAGTTCAAATTCTTCATTAATGATGAAAGAGTACTCATATGACTCAATAGCCAGCTCATACTCACCTTCACAAGAATACGCATGGCCCAGGTTATACCAGGCCAAATATGAATAAGGATTTCGGTTGATGAGCTTTTTGTGAAAGTCGATACTTTCCCGATATCGTTTGGTCAATTCTGTACAGACCCATACCCGCTCAAGTGCTTCTTCATTATCCGGGTTATAGAACAATGCCTTTTTCAGACTCTTAAACATCTGTCCATACTCCTTCAGACATTCAAAAACCTGTGCTTCACACAAGCACACGTCACTTTTCTCCTCGTCGTTGGAACCATCCATGATGCGGGCCAAAAGTTTCAAAGCCTTTGAATACTTACCCAGGGAACAATAGATCTTGGCTCTAAGGAGATGTATATCCATTTCAGCGGGAGCAAAAACCTCTGCCTGGTCCAGTATGGACATTGCTTTCTCGGAATTCCGCGTTGCCAGGAAAAGTTGGGCTTTTCTGATGTGAAAATCAGCGGAAAAACTGTATTGATTCAGGGCGTGGTCAGCTACCTCTATGGCCTTCTCAAACAGGAATTCTTTCTCGTAGTAGTTGATTAACTTGAGAAAGTCCTGTTCATCCAGAAAACTCACACTTCCTTTCTGGGTCATGGTCTCAAATTCATTCACCAGTAGAATCAGTGAATGGTCTTGATCGGAATTATATTTCATGTTACTAAGGGGGATTTAGCTTTATAGCATAAAATAAGCAAAATATCAGTAGAGCCACTACATTCAAGCCCCTGTTTTTTGGGTAGTGTCTTGACAAAAATTTATGGATTAGGATTATTTCTAATAAAAGTAAATTACAGTAATACAGTAACTTAAATATTATAACTTCTTTAAATTGTTAGAGTTAGTTTGGGTAACCTGTTCTAACACATGAAGAAATATATGTAGCCTATTCTTAAGACCAAAATGTGTTAAATTTTTCTGTCAAGGGGGAGGTATTAGGACGCGTTGCCATACGATAGGCATATCACGCCAAAAAGTGAGAAAATCGCCTAAGCTGGGCTAGGTCGGTCTGCACCTTCCAATTTGAATCTTCATGCGGGAATAGACACAAAAAAAATCCGGTCCGGGGCTGGTTGCCTCAAACCGGTTTGTAAACTCCAATGTGGGTCAATTTCAAGTAATCTGACACCACCAGAATCATGGTTTCATTCAGTTCCTTTTCAGCCATGTCATCGCTACTTATAAGTCACGTCCTGCTTTCCAAAAAAAAGCGGGAACGGTTAAGCTTCTACCGAGACCTGTCTAAAACTATTCCCGAATGATTCCTAAAATCTTTATTGGGTCAAAGCACTAGTTTCGTTGTCTTCTTCTTTCCTGAATTGCCTTCAACAATCGCTCTCTGAATTTGCGCTCCGCCACCATCAGTTTTAAGACCTTGACTGGTGGTAAAACACCTTGTAAATCAGATACCAACTGGGATCTTCTCTCGGCCCTTTTCTTTTCAGCCTCCAGCACCTGGTTTATCATGTTGTGTGCCTCAGATTCACTCAGATCATTGAGCTTCTTTTCCGGTATTAAATCCATCAAATCCCGGGTTTCCTCCGCTCTGTACTCATTATAAATCGGCCAAAATTGCTGTGCTTCTTCCTGTGTCAGGCCCACTTCTGAGGTAATAAATGCTACTCTTTGGGACTCAATTCTTTCTCGCATCTGGTTTCGATCACTATTCTGACCCAAAAGGGTTGTCATTCCCAGCCCCATGAGCAGCGACAGCATCCATATGTTTTTCATATTTCAAGTTTTTCTTAGTAAAAAAATTCTCTTCCAATTTGCTCCGCTCTAGATCTCTTCCCAGAGATCCAGCTCAGGATCCTCTGCTAGTTGGTCGTATATAAATTCAAATTGATCCGAATCAAGATCATCTACATCTAACAGAAGGTCTTCCTGGAAGTCCAATGATTCAAGAGAATAGAAATCTTCTTCACTGAACTCTGATATATTTTCAGTAACGTAATTCAAGAGCTCCTGCTCGGTCAATTCCCAGGTAATAGCTTCGGGTCGATCGGAGCTTTCCAATCCTCTGAAGAAAACGAGCAGAAGGGCAGCTGCAGCTACTGCTCCTCCTATAGCCATCCAGCGATACCACATGGACCCAACCCCATGATTTTTCAGGGGTTGTTGCTCCTGACCCCATCGGTCAAGAACATTGTCTTCAAGTTCCTGAAAATAACCTTCCGGCACCCGGAACGGGTTCGTGCCTTTCAGTTTCTTAAGACCTTCCGGCATGTCATCTTTATGTAAATCAGGATCTTTCATATGCTATTGTGTTGTCATGTTAATATGCCGTTCAATTTTCTTGACAGCATGATGATATGAAGCTTTCAGAGCACCGACTGAAGTATCCAGGACACCGGCTATCTCCCTGTATCGCATTTCTTCATAGTAGCGTAGTGTAAACACGATCCTCTGTTTGTCAGGCAGTGTTTCGATAGCTTCCAGCAATCTTAACTGCAACTCGTCTCCATCGAAATACGGGTCGGCCCTTAGCATGTTGACATCAAGTCCTTCCCCTACCCTCTCGCCAACGGTTAAAGCTGCCTTTTTCTTCTTGCCAATAAAAGTCAGAGCTTCATTCGTGGCTATCCTGAAGATCCAGGTACTTAACCTGGATTGTCCCTGATAACTATCAATTCCCCTGAAAATCTTGATAAAAGTATTCTGAACAACGTCATTTGCATCTTCATGATCATACAGATAGCGCCTTACATACCAATATATCCTTCGCTGATACCTGCTGAGCAAAACCCTATAACCTTTCTCTCTGCCATTCGGCGATCTCAATTGGTTCAGGAGCAGGATATCATCTTCTTCGTGCAACGCTTTCCGTTTGATTGATTTTCAAATGTTTAAAGTACTCTACTAACCCCCTCCAGGTAAAATAATGCACTTGCCAGCGGCTTGGTTTCTAGCTTGAGATACCTATTAGACTGTCAAGATGTAAAAAGGTTTAATTGAATTATAAACAGTTTAGGGAAATGATCATGGATGCTACCTCCATCGTCAGTTGACCAACCTTCCCCTGAATGAAACCATGAGCACAAAACATACCGCTTTTCCTATATTGGGTTTCGATAGTACCCTTTGAGAATCACGGATGGCACGTTTTGCAAATTGGCTATTGAAGTTGTGGGGTTTCACCGTTCAGGGTGATCCTGCAAACCACCTGACACACAGGATATTTGTTGTGATACCGCATACCAGCAATTGGGATTTTCCTCTGGGGATCCTGGTACGATCAGCTCATAAAATCAGGGTAGGATTCATTGCGAAAGACAGTCTGTTCCGTCCTCCCTGGGGATTCTTGTTTCGCTGGATGGGTGGATATCCGGTCGACCGCAGCAAATCGACCAGGTATGTAGACAAAGTTGTCCAATTATTTGAGTCTGAACCAAGGTTGGCTATAGCTATTGCACCGGAGGGAACCCGCAAGAAAGTCACCAGGCTCAAAACAGGTTTTTACCATATTGCAAGACTAGCCAAAGTCCCTATGATCCTGACCAAATTTGACTGGCAGAATCGAGTGGTAGAGTTCTCTGCCCCTTTCTATGCAAGTCAAAGTGAAGAGGCCGATTTTGGACTAATTCATGCTCACTTCAGGGGAGTAAGAGGCAAGAACCCCGATAATGGTTTTGAGCCAAACTAAATTTACATGACCGATGTACAGTAAACAACAGGAGCGTAATTTCTTTGAAAAAACCAAATCCTACCTTGAAGATCAAATCGATGTTAATGAGCAAATAATCAATGAATTACGTCAGATCATTAACTATCATGAATGGCGCTATTATGTACAGAATGATCCGGTAATCAGCGATTTTGAATATGATCAGTTATATAAAAAATTGGAAAGCCTGGAAAGTGAACACCCATCCCTGATCACCACTGACTCACCCACTCAACGGGTTTCATCAGATCTCACCAGTGAGTTTTCTTCGGTATCACATTTAACCCCGATGTTGTCCCTGGCAAATTCTTATGACCTCAATGACCTTTTAGACTTTGATAAAAGTGTCAAAAAAGCCCTGGATTCCGATACGGAGGAAGACATTGCATATACCGTCGAGCCCAAGTTTGATGGAGGCAGCATAGCCCTTGTCTACGAGGATGACTTTCTGATACGGGCAGCCACACGAGGTAATGGCGAAATGGGTGATGATATCACATTAAATGCCCGGACTTTACGGTCGATACCTCTCAAGGTGCCGTTTTCTCAGAAAGGTATTTCACGGGTCGAATTACGTGGTGAAGCCATTATTCGCAAAGATACCTTTGGCAGGATCAATACAATGAGGGAGAAAGAGGGACTAATGATCTTCGCCAATCCTCGAAATGCAGCTACCGGTGGTTTGAGAATGAAGGATCCCGGTGATGCTGCCAAGCGTGGTATGGAAGTTTTCGTTTATCAGATCTCTTTTGTAGAAGGGGGTCAGCAACAAGGTGAGGAAGCCTTTTTTAATTCACAATGGGAGAGTATCAAGTATTTGAGTTCGATGGGATTCAAAGTACCGGAGTCAGAAAGTAAACGCTGCCAAAACATACATGAGGTTCACAAGTTTTGTGAGGAGTGGGAAGCCAGACGAGATACTTATGGGTATGAGGTCGATGGCATGGTGGTCAAAGTAGACAATCTCCAGGACCAGGTTGAAATAGGAAGTACCAGTCACCACCCAAAGTGGGCCATAGCGTACAAATTCAAAGCCAAACAAGGCACCACAAGACTATTAAATGTCGAATACCAGGTCGGTAAGATCGGGTCCATTACCCCGGTTGCCAAACTAGAGCCAGTTCCGCTAGCTGGAGTAACTGTTTCCAGTGTATCCCTCCATAATGAAGATTTTATCCACCAAAAGGACCTAAGGCTGGGTGATTATGTGCTGGTTGAGAGAGCAGGGGATGTGATACCATATATTGTAAAGGCTATGGATGAACTCAGGGACGGATCCGAAGTACCGATCGACTTCCCCAAATTCTGTCCGATCAACAAAAATGAACAAATAGAACTGGTCAGGGAGGAGACTGAAGCAGCCTGGCGCTGTCCCAAATGCACATGTGGAGCTCAGGATTTACAGAAGATGATTTTTCATGTCTCCAAATCTGCGATGGATATAGATGGATTCGGAAAATCGATTGTCGAAAGATTTCATCAGCTTGGTTGGCTCAATGATATCTCTGATATCTATCACCTTGATTATGAGAAAGTCTCCAGCCTGGAAGGCTTTGGAGATAAATCGGCCCGCAAGCTTCAAAAAGCTATCGAAAAGGCAAAGCACAATCCTATTTATCGGCTTCTGCACAGCCTTAGCATACATCATCTGGGCAAACGAGCTTCGAAGATACTGGCAGAGCATATTGAACACGTCCTGGATCTAAGGGATTGGGATGAAACAAGCCTTACCGAGATCAAGGATATCGGTCCTGTGTTAGCCCGAAACCTGGTCACATACTTCAACATGGAGTCTAACATAGAGATGCTGCAAAAGATGGAACAATATGGCGTGAACCTGACCCAAACAGAGCAGGACAAGCCCGTGGAGGTAACTTCCGATGCCGTTTTTTCAGAAAAGACGATCCTGTTTACCGGTAGCTTGCAAACGATGTCGCGCAAAGACGCCCAGCAATTGGCAATCAAAAATGGAGCTAGGGTGATTAGTGCTGTGAGTGGCAATCTGGACATCCTGGTGGTTGGTGAAAAAGCCGGATCGAAACTAACGAAGGCTCGTGCGCTGGGCACGGTACAGATATTGAGTGAAGATGAGTTCGTCACGATGTTATCGTCATAATGCAGTCTGGCGTTGTTACCACACAAATGTCTACCTTACATGGTCAACCAGATGGTAAACCCTGCTACGCAATAGAACTTTCTATTACCTAATCAGTGTAAAACAAAAAAGACTGAACCCCGTTTGGTTATTGTATTTATTTAATTTTGGGGCTTCCCGTACGCCACAACCAGAAATTATATGTCAATAGTAGAATCACAATTCAAATCAGATGTAGAAGCTGTAGATGCACTTGCTCAAACGTACGCTGATCTTACCACGGAAATAGGTAAGGTGATTGTAGGTCAACAGGAAGTGGTAAAGACAGTGCTGATTTCCCTATTTAGTAATGGCCATAGTTTGCTGGTGGGTGTGCCCGGCCTGGCAAAAACACTGCTGGTAAGCACTATTGCCGATGTATTGGACCTGGATTTTAAACGGATCCAGTTTACTCCGGACCTTATGCCGTCAGATATAACCGGCTCTGAGATATTGGATGAAGACCGGCATTTTCAGTTTAATCGTGGACCCTTATTTTCCAACATTGTACTGGCTGATGAGATAAACCGTACACCTCCGAAAACACAGGCCGCTCTGCTTGAAGCCATGCAGGAAAGATCCGTAACCGTGGCTGGTGATCGACATAGTCTACCCAGTCCTTTCTTCGTGCTGGCGACACAAAACCCCATCGAACAGGAGGGTACTTACCCTCTACCTGAGGCACAGCTCGACAGATTTATGTTTAATATTCCTTTGACCTATCCCGATTATGAAGACGAAATCAGGGTGGTCAAGGCGACGACTTCCAATTATAAGGCAGAGTTGAATAATATCCTGAATGCGCGGCAGATAAACTTTTTTCAAAACCTGATTCGCAAAATTCCGATTTCTGATAAAGTCCTGGAGTATGCAGTAGAGCTCGCCAACAAGACAAGACCCACTTCTCCGATGGCACCTCAGGTTGTCAATGACTACATTACCTGGGGAGCAGGACCCAGAGCTTCACAATATTTGGTACTCGGTGCCAAGTGTCACGCTGCTATTCGAGGTAAGTATTCTCCTGACATTGAGGATATTCAGCAGATCGCCAACTATGTACTGCGTCATCGTATCGTCAAGAACTACAAAGCTGAAGCAGAAGGAATTTCTGAAGATCAAATTATAGAGAAACTCTTTTAGATCGAGCAGATTTTTAAGAATCTCTATGTCATTCCTGTATCTTTATTAGCACAGCTGATAGTAGCATTGGCTATTGGGAGCTATACACCAAATGGACATGAACAAACATCTTAATCAAAACGCAATAATCCTCTATGCATAGATTTTTCTGCATTGTCATTTTGCCTTTTGTTTGTCTCTTTGTGTTTACGGGATGTAGTGAAGAATCCAGAAAAAGACTGGAACCCACTCCCCTGGCCGTCGGTTCATTGAATCAACTGGCTGGCATCGCTGATAATGACTTTTGGAACGGCCCACTGGGTGATACATTGAACTTTTATTTTGGTTCCGCCTATCCCATCCTACCACAACCCGAACCACTTTTTGACCTGAAGCACTTCACTCCTGATGATTTGGCAGCGGAGCCAACGAGAAAAGAACTCAAAGCATACTTGATTGTGGGAGACCTGTCCGATTCTGATTCACCCACAGGACAGATGATCAGCAAAGACCTGGGTGATGAGAAGGTACGACGTGCAATGGAAGACCAAAGTTATAGCACTAACGTGGGTCGTGATCGCTGGGCCACTGGCCAATTGCTCATATATTTGTTTGCAAATGGGGAGGAAAACCTGCGGGATCAGATTGTTTCTAAGTTTCCCAACATCGCCAAAGCGATACAAGGTCACTACGAAAACCAGATTGATGCATCCGTTTATTTGGGAGGAAGTAATAATAATGCCATCAATTCCGTAGAGCGGGAATTTGGAATCTATCTTAACATACCCTCAGACT
>JAUILF010000265.1 GCA_030433135.1 Bacteroidia bacterium
ATCAGAATCTGCTGTTTATTGAAGATCAAAATGGATTCATATCCGAGGTCAAACTAAAAGATGAAAACCCGGTCAAACTCAAGATCAATGACCAGGGAGTACTCGTGATCACAGCCTCTGCGATCCTCGGGTGCTGACACCCAAACAGATCACCCCGGGAGAATATATTATCCGATTGCAGCCAAGGTACACCTGGCACTCTGATTTGCAAAGGCTTGATCAGGGTCCAGGTGTCCGTTTTTTTTGTGATTTACCCCTTGTGTTGACCATTGTATCACAAATATTTCCCTTAGACAATAGTGCATTGTATATTGTAATTTCGATACTGCCTGGGGAAATCGATGATAAGTGGCAAACATGTAATCTACCTTCTACTGTTTCTATTCTTTGCACCGGAATTGAAAAGTCAAAATATTCTCAATATCCCGGTGAGTGGTTATTATCCGGATATGTCACTTTTCGAATTTCTCGAGATTCTGGAAACCCGGTATGGAGCTACTTTTAGGTATGACCCCCGAAAACTACCGTACTATCAACAGACCCACACTTTCGATTCCATTCCTCTCCATGAAGCTCTGACTGAGTTTCTGGATGGAAGCAACCTGGATATGATCAAGTATCAGGATGTCATCGTGTTGGCAAACAAGTTATTTGTAACACGGAATTATTTAGAAGATCTTATCCGAAAGTGGGACGACGGCACATTCACCAAGCCTGTTAGTGAAGAACCAATCTCCATCTACCTGTACTTTGGTGATTCCACTGTCGCAAAAGCGGAGACTGTTTCTTTCACAGGTAAAATCTTGGATAAGTATTCCTCAGAGCCGATTGTTGGAGCTATTATTCAAAACTTGGAAACCGGTCTTGGAACCAGCACAGATGAAACAGGCTATTTTGAACTGGAGGACTCCCCCGGACTCCACCACTATAGTATTAGCTATCTTGGTTACCAACCCATTGATCTGACTTTGGATTGGTATGCTTCCTCAACCCAGAATATCGAGATGCAGGTCCGCACTCTGAATTTGAGTGAAGTGGTGGTTGAAGCAACTTCAGTGCAGGATAAGGTGGGGGATGCAACCATTGGTTTTGAAGCCATCAGTATGCGTGAAGTCAGGGAGTTGCCCTCATTCCTGGGTGAAGCCGATATTTTTCGGAGTATCGAACAGTTGCCCGGTGTCACCACTGCCAGTGAGGTCAGTGGAGGGTTTAATGTGCGGGGAGGAAATGTCGATCAAAACCTCATATTGCTGGATGATGGCATTCTCTATAATGCCAGTCACGCCCTGGGATTTTTCTCAGTTTTCAACACGGATGCCGTGAGAAATGTATCGCTATACAAAGGCAGCATACCGGCTCAATATGGGGGGCGGTTATCATCTGTATTGCAAGTAGAACTCAAAGATGGTAATGATCAAAAATGGCACGGGAGTGGTGGAATCAGCCCGGTAAGTGCCAGGTTGGTTGTAGACGGACCCATTGGAGAAAACACTACCCTGCTTGCGGGAATCCGAAGTTCCTACTCCAATTGGATCCTTCGTCTTGCCAAGGACCTCAGGGTCAGGAATAGCAGATCCTACTTTGGCGATGCTGTTGCCAGATTAACGCATAAACTGTCGGATCTGCACACCCTTAGTGCCAGCTATTACCTTAGTGAAGATGTATTTCAGTTTGGCAGTGAATTTGGATATTCCTGGTCCTCACAGTTGCTGAATCTCAAATGGAGATACCTTATAAATAATAGTCTCTCACTTTCCACTTCTTTTGGCCTGGGATATTACGATAGTAACCAGTTTATTCCCGAAGGAGAAGGTGCATTTGATTTGGAAAATGGTATCAGATACTATAAAGGTCGCTCAAATCTGAGTTTTCAAAACGAAAATCACTTTGTAAATGCCGGAATAGATGCGATATTTCAAGAGATGGACCCGGAACATTTTGGACCCCGGAACAACCATTCACAAATTCGGGAAACTGAGATTGAAAAGGACAGGGGAATCGAAATGTCTCTGTATGCCAATGATGAATGGAAAATTCATCCTCAGGTATCGATTGCCGGAGGTTTGCGTTTTTCAACCTATGTTGCGCTCGGTCCAGGGGAGTTGCGGATATATGAGGAGGACCAACCAAGATCCCCGGCCACTGTCATTGAAAACAGGACAATCGGAAAGAATGAAAGCATGGCTTCTTATTTTGCCCTGGAGCCAAGAGTGTCGGTAAACTGGCAGTTTGCTGCACACCAGTCTTTGAAACTATCTTACAATCATTTACGACAATACATCCACCTGATGAGTAACACGGCCAGTCCATCACCGGTGGATGTCTGGCAATTATCCAATGCCTATATTAAACCACAAAGGGCCAATAATTACTCGGCCGGTTATTTTATTCAGGTCAACGAAGAGTGGGATTTTTCTGTCGAGGGATTTTATAAAGGAATGGTAGATCTACTACAATTTAAAGATCTGGCAACTCTAATCAGCAATCCTACCATAGAGACCGAACTCCTCAGTGGACCCGGCAGAGCCTATGGGGCAGAGTTTTCTGCAACGCGAAACCTGGGTAGATGGACAGGACGATTTGCCTATACCTACAGTCGTAGCCAGGCCCGAACAGAGGGTGAACATCCGGAGGAAATCATAAACAGCAATGACTGGTATTATGCCAATTTTGACCAGCCACATCAAATAAATTTCAGCATCAAGCATCAGGTCAATCCCACCCAATCTTTTCAATTTGCCTTTACCTATCGGTCAGGCAGACCTGTGACCATTCCAAGTTCCAACTACGAATTGCAAGGTATCTTGATTACTCATTATTCAGATCGCAACCTCTACCGCATACCAGCCTATCACCGCCTTGATTTTGCCTATACCCTGGACCGTCGGGAAGCCCAGATCAAAGGATTTCGAAGTAGTTTTACCCTTTCTCTGTACAACCTCTATTTCAGGGAAAATGCCTTCTCAGTCTATTTTCGCAGGGACAGCGATGGAGTTCAACAAGCTTACCAACTGTCGGTCCTGGGACGGCTATTTCCTTCTCTAACCTGGAATTTCACCTTTTAGATGGCAACCTGGAAATTATATATCATTCTGTTGGTAACCTCTAGCCTGACCTTTGGTTGTATTCAGGAAATCGATTATAATGCCACTGATTCTCTGGGTTTGCTGGTAGTAGATGGGGAACTCAGTACTCAATCTGAGGTGCATGAGATCACACTGAGCCGCACAGGTTCACTGGGTAGCAGCAAATTTGATATAGAACCGGGTGCTCAAATCCACATATATGATCAGACTGGTAAGGAAGGAATATACCAATATGAGACCGGGGGAAGGTATACTTTACCTGCCAGTGACTGGCCGGTAGAAGTTGGATCAACGTATCGTATCAGGATAGAAACACTCAGTGGAGATACTTATGAGTCCTTCCCCGAAACTATACAGCCTGCCCCCCAACTTGACAGTCTACATTTCAATATCAGAATTGACGAAGTTGTTGTGGATGAAACACGGATCCTCGAACGCCGATTTATTGATGTATTTGCAGAAATGACTATGCCTGAAGACCATGCAGCCCCCTATCTCAAGTGGAATATAGACCATGTCTATTCAGTGCAGGAAATCAAATGTCATCCCCTGCATACGCCAAAAACCTGCTATGTTAACCGACCAGTTAATATTGATCAATTTATCATTTTTGATGGCAACCAATTGGTGCCTGGAGGCAACTATCGGCAAAAGGTTGTCACCCGGGAACTGGATCATGCCTTTGGACTCGTGGCTTCCTTTTATGTAAGTCAACAATCCGTTTCGAAAGAAGCTTTTACATATTGGGAAAAGATCAACCAGGTCACCAATGAAGTCGGCTCCATTTTTGAATCACCCCCTGCTGGTGTATTGGGAAATATCTACAATGTAAATAATCCCGAAGAAGAAGTGTTGGGCTATTTTAGGGCTGTTGATGAAACCAGGAAACTTCTACTTGTACGGGGTGGAGATCTCGGTGAATTTAAGGAACTACCACTCTGCGGACTGCCCGGCATCCCTCCTACTCCGTTGGATCCTGCATGTTGCAATTGTCTGAGTATTGATAGTAGCTCGACCCAAAGGCCCTTATACTGGCCATAGATAGAGGATACTCGTGATATTCCCAATCTAACTTCCCAACAACTTGAGTACTGCAGACCTTTTCCGCACAGATACTGGGATTATGGAGTCATCCATCATGCGAAGATAGCCTCCATCGCTCTTCTCGAATGAACGCACATGTTGCATATTCACCAGGTGGCTCTGATGCACCCGTACAAAGCCATAATCCCGCAGAGTTTCGTCATATCTCTTTAGTGTTTTTGAAACTAAAAAATGTGATCCGTCGGTGAAATAAAAGGTTGTGTAATTACTGTCGGCTTCACATCGAATAATATCATCCAGGGAAGAGACCAGGATTTTATCACTGTTGTGAAGGGTTAATTTATCGGGATTATTGGTTGCGGAAATATTATGCAACAGTGTGTCTACCTTCTCGTGAGATTCTCTATCAAGTCTCGATACCGCCTCCTTCAGTTCTTTAACATTGATGGGTTTCAATAAATAATCAATAGCTGAAAACCGGAAAGCCCGGATAGCATGAGCATCCGAAGCGGTGGTAAAAATGATTTTAAATGAAAAATCCGACAGGATTTCCAGCAAATCGAAACCGGTACCGTCCTTCAGATCCACATCCAGGAAAACCACATCCGGCTTCAACTCACGAATTAATTTGGCAGCCCCCACGACAGTCCCGGCCTCACCAACTATATCTATATTCGGACAATGGTTTTTCACATCATTTACAAGTGCCTCCCGGGCTTCGGGAATATCCTCAATGATAATGGCTCTGATCATATGATTATATTCATCTTACTGGTAACAAAATAGTAACACTCGTACCCGCTGGTATCCCATCTACTTCAGGTATTTCAAAAACAAGTGGTTCCATATTTTCATCACCAAAATAGGACATCAACCTTTGTCGAGTAATTTCGATGCCAGCTCCTAAAGGTGATTCACCATTAAAACCGATACCATTGTCTATTACCTGGCATCTTAAAAATCGACCTTTCCAAGCAAAATCAATCTCGATTCTTCCCTGATTATTCGATGGCAAGCCGTGCTTTACCGCATTTTCCACAAAGGGCTGGATAAGCATGGGTGGTACCTGGTAAAAAGATGTATCCATATCTGAGGGTATCTTTATTTGAAAATCAAAGTTGTTACCCTTGAGATTTTGCTCTATTTCCAGGTAGGTACGCAAAGTTTCTATTTCTACTTCAAGTGAAATCCATTCATGGCGGGTCTGATCAAGCATCTGCCGCATCAGTGTAGCAAAAGACTGGATATCCGAGCGGGCTTCCTCCCTCTTCCCGGATGTAACTTTAGCCTGAATGGAATTGAGGGCATTGAAAATAAAATGTGGGTTCATCTGCAATTGCCGGGCAGACTGTTCCAGGGCAAGCAATTTGTTCTTTCTTTCAAGCTTTTCCTGTCTTTGCCTATTGCGAGCAAGTGCCACCTTTATTCGATAACGGTACAGGATATAGACCAGACCGAAAAAAGTAACCATCAACAGAATCAGGAACCAGGTCTGCCACCAAAAAGGCTTCAGAATCCGGAATGTCAACTGCTGGGTGTCAGCATAGACACCATGACCACCTTTGGCCCGAAGCTTTAGATGATAAGAACCCGGAGCCAATGCTGCCAAATGAAGGGTCTCATCCCGGCCGAGAGCATGCCAGACTTCATCTTCCGTCCAGCCATCCAGTCTCCACTCCCTGACTAGTCCCTGAGGAGCCTGATGATCCACAGCACCTACTGTCACCTCGATTGCATTGTGGGCATAAGGTATCCTGGCACCCGATTGTTCCAGCTCGGCTATACTCATTCTCCTGCCTTGAACCTCTACATACCGGAAGAAGACATTTGGCTTCTTGTTTAAACCATCTATGTCCTGAGCCAATAACTCAACTACTCCCGTTCGAGTAGGAAAATAAACCCGATCATTGGCAGCAGCGGCCTGCCCGCTAAGAAATTCCACCGCCGGTAAGCCCTGGTCAGATCCGAATACCCGTAGATTTTGCACCTCAAGATCAGCAGTCAAATGCATCCGGTAAATTTTATTCCTGGTACTAAACCAAACCCCATTCCTTTCCAAAAGAACTGACCTGATCTGAGTTGGTAAATCCGCATTTTCCAACCTGAGCGGAGATTTCTCCGCATTCCGGTCCAGCACATAAATACTTTGATTTCGGGTACCCAATAGTACCCGATCATTATCCAGAGGTGTCAAAGAGGTAATTGCAAGCCCGGCGAGGTCTACTTCCTCCACCAGAGGTGAGGTAATCACTGATGTGAAACCCAGGTATGATGGTCCATAGCACCAGATACCATTTGCTGCCTTCACCATGGCACTCAATCCATCCTGCTCGACAAGTCTTTCTACCCGGAAATGAGGCTGGTTCACCTCATAGTTTTTCCCTATCCGGAGGATACCGGATGAACCAAGTGCGTATACCTGCGATGAATCGACAGCGATCAACTGATGGGCTAAAATAGCGTTGTGAAGTGGGTCTGTGACTTCGATCAAAGAGGAATCCGTTTCGTAAAACAATCCGGTGGAAGTAGCCCACCAATTGCCATCATGCCGATCTCTTGTCTGAGCCAATATGGTAACCGATGATGCAAAAGGAATCTCATTGTGCAACGCATTTTCAGCAGAAAGTACCTCTGTCTTCGAACTGCGATAGATAATCCGTACTCCGTCATGTTCAGGTTGAATCGACTGCACCCAGTCCCCCTGTAATCCTGAGCTGCGGGTATGGAAGAGAAAGGTCTGCGGGGCATAACGTACCAATCCCTGTCCCTCAGTAGCCATCCAAAGATGATCCCAGGGGTCATAAGACAGACCTGTTATCCGGGTACTGATGGTGTGCAAATTCTGCATGGGTTGCCATAAAGAGGACAATGGCTGCCATACCCAAACCCCTTGCGTTGCCGTACCCAGGATCATTGAACCCAGGGAGCCGCCTGCCAGGGCCGTAACCACCGGCTGGGAAACATCGGGCGAAACGGGCCGAAATGTTCCGTTTTCCCAAAGACACAATCCAGGATCTTGTGAATTAAACCAAAGTTGACCGTGTTGGTCCTCGCAGAACTGACTGGAAGCATCAGCTACTATAGATGAATCATGCACCGACCATTGGCCATTTTCAAATACCAATATTCCCTCTGAAGTACCCACCCACAAGGCATCCCCCCAATCGATACTGCAAAACGCGGGATCATGGGTAACAAAAAAGGGCTGTTCTTCCGGTCTATCCGGCCTCATCAATTGAATACCCGCAGATGTAGAGAGGACCAGGCTGGAGTCATTCACTTGATTGATAGCCTGTACTATCCCTTCCACCTCAAAACATCTCCATTGATCCAGGTAATAATGTGCTACTACATTCTCCCCACCAAACCAGAGTGATTCGTTCTCCTCATAAATGGTGTAAAAGGAAAGGTTTTCCAATTGATCCTCGTCATCATAGTTGTAAAACCGAAGCCCGTCAAAGCGACTGATGCACGCCCCGTCACTCGTACACCAGATGTAGCCATGACGGTCGACATGTACGTCGGTCAGATCAGAAGACACCAGTCCATCAGCTGTCGTAAAGAAGTGTACCTGGTGGTTTTGTGCCACGATCTGCAGCCAGCTCAGGGCCATAAAAACCAGTCCGGTGAAAAACTTTTGCAAGGTCCGTAGATATGCAGTAAGGACGAGCGAGAAGATGCTTTTAGTATGATTAGTGCCAGTCTGAAGACGATTTATGAGATTATCCGCCTTTGCCTCAGACTGTTTTGAATTTGCCCTGGAAGTACAGGCTTCGGCACAATCGACGATAGGCAGGATTGTTGTCAGAATCACAGATTCCGGGGATTAACGGGATGAACACGGATTTGGAGTATGGGAATTCATACTTACTGCTGCCAACCACTCAGTGAAATCCACATAATCCGTGCTTTCTGAGATGCTGACAGATAATTGGAACACGATCATAAGATTACACGATAGGCAGGATAGTTGTCAGAATCACAGATTCCGGGGATATTTGTCAGAATCACAGATTGGGGTGATTGTCGGAGATGGACACGGGCATGGATTGGCAGCTATCAAAAATTTACCACTATAATGCCTCCGTAAATCCTAAATCGGTGCCTTCCCTAATGGGTCTTTTGATCAAGCGGTGATCGAATTCCACACATTGGGTCCTTGCATGAGCTTTTCATAAATTAATGCCATGATATACATAATAGTCCTGCTACTATCAGCCACAATATTACCTGTAGAGGTTTATGGCCAGCAATCTGAAATTCAATTCCAAAGTCTTTTTAAAACCACAAGTGAAGACGTAGCATGCTATCGAATTCCAGCCCTGATTACCACACCATCCGGGAGACTTCTGGCCGCTATCGATCAGCGTGTTCCGTCTTGTGGTGATCTTAAAATCAATCCTAATATCAACATTGTCATGAGAAGTAGTGATGACCTCGGACAGACCTGGTCGGAAGAACAGATTGTCGTTGATTACCCGGAAGGACTGTCTGCTTCAGATCCATCTTTCGTTCTGGATGAGCAGACTGGTGATCTATTTCTATTCTACAATTACATGGACCTGGACAAAGAAAAAGACATCTATTATCTGCACTATGT
>JAUILF010000266.1 GCA_030433135.1 Bacteroidia bacterium
GGGGTTACATTCATGCGTATCTCGGTATTTATCAGTTCCTTGTTCCATCCAAAATTTGATGCGAACTTTTCTATGCTTTCATCAAAATACTCTGTTAGACCGTAGGCTGAAATATACTTCGAAAAATTCGTTTTGGCGGTTTCTAAGTGTTTCTCAGAACATTGCCCAATGGGAAAGTCGATTCCACTCAATTGTCTTACATATCCATTATCAATGTCTTTATCATGGTTATACAAGGCGTATTCTATGAGAGACATAGACTGGATGAGTTTATGGAATTCGTGAACTGGTGTCCTGTTAACATAGTAGTAGTGGGACATAATCCTTTCTACCGGATTTCGTAGCATGGTGAATAATTGGTAGTTTTTTCCCAGTTTACGATAGAAACCCATTCCAAAATGCCCTGCCACTACCTCAAGTTTCTCTTTCTTTTTGCTGTCCAGGTATTGAAATGCCTCAATGTCTTTTCGACCATTAATCTGGTAGATTCTATTTGCATCGTATTGCTTTTTCAGGAATTGCCTGATGGAACTGCCTCCTGACTTTGACATATGCATGAAACAGACTGTTTTCATCATTTTGAGAAAGTTGAGATTTGGAATGTTTTGGTTTCACAAATTTGTTCGCCTATCGAGGGTATTCGGACTTTCTCGTTCAGTTCATATAAGGTGCCCAGACATTTATCTATAGTGCCCGGAGTGGAGAAGGGGTTTACTTTGCATGGAAGTCCATACTCCTTCAGAATGATTGAGATCAAATCATATTTACTGATCCGTTCAGGTGAGAAGAAATGTCTCACCCCTCGCCAATAGAGGTTTTCCCTGATTACCTGATGAAGAATACGAGCTAATTGAAGACAGGTTATGCCATTCCAGAAATGGTTTTTGTATCCGTTAATTTCAGATTCCGGGCGTTGGCACTCATTGAGTACCCATTGCAGTAAAGATCTGCCGTGTTTCGGGTCTTCTCCAATTAACGAACTTCTTACGACACTACAACAATCTGCAAGTGGTTCTCCCAGACTCTTGGAAAGTCCATATATATTCTCTTCATCGCAGTTCGAATTTTCCTGGTAACTATTGGCTTCATTTGGTTTGGTTCTTTTACCAGAAAAGACACAATCAGTGCTGACATGAAACATTCGTGCATCAACCTCTGAACAAGCCATTGCCAGGTAATGTGGGAACAGACCGTTAACGATCATATATTCTCTGTTAGAAATCTTCCTGTCAGGGGACTCAGCCTGGGGGATGATACCAATGGCGTTAATTACGACAGAAGTGTTATCAACACCAAGTTTCGAAAAAACATCTCTGATTTCTTCCAGTCCGGGGTTCTTCACTTCAAATTCCTTTCTACCCAGACCTATGACCTTATTATATTCACTACAGCCAAGAAAATAAGAAGACAGGTAGTTGCCGAGCATACCACCTGCTCCGAATACAATAATGTTCTTCATCCTATGACCATTTATTTCAAATATTCATTAGGACTGTGAAAACCAAAGTGGGCTAATTTCAAACTTTTCCAGGCTACCTTTCAGCTTACTTATCTCAAATAGGAGCATGGATTTATCTGTATATTGTCCATCTCCCTCGGCACAACCTTCATTGATTACCCACAGAGGTTCTGGAAAATTAAAAGGGTTTTTGTTCAAACTCACGGTTCTCCATTTTTCTCCGCTGTATTTGAGGTCAATGTTATCCCTATCTCCCGTAAATGAAGTCGTCAGCAAGTAGCGACTACCACTGTCCAGGATGTTTTGCAGGATACAGTAGGCATCTTCCATCGTCAGGTGAACTAAAACATCTCGTAGCACAACAAGGTCATATTGATCTATAGGATCAGAAATCAGATCTGCTGTTGCAAAAGAAGTATTTTCATTTGCATGCTTTTCATTGTTGGCAGAAATCATAGCCTCCACGACATCAATTCCAGTATATTTTACTCCAGTTAAATCCATATGGCACATCCAGTTAAAATCTCCGCAGGCAAGGTCACCAATACTGCTGATTCCGAAATCTGAAAGTATTTGTTGCAATTTCTCCCGCAGCTTTTCAGTGGATGAAAGTGTTGATACACTTCCTGATTTATTTTCATTGTCTCTCCAGAGGTTGGACTCATAGATCCTGGTAAAAACATCTGCATGGTAGGGTGATTTCTTGCCTCTTGTCAAGTAGGTGTCATTCATTCTCACCGGTTTTAGGTAAGGTTTCAGGTATTCAAATATTTTCCCCTTTTTAGAAAACGATTCTGCAGGATTTCCCATGGCATTCTGAAATTTTTTAGCATTTGGATGTCCATTAAACCAATGAATTCCCACAGTGTAATTTGGAAAATGGTGACCTGCACCATCTTCAAAAATGATATCAGTCTGGAAGTACTCCAATGGTAAGTAGACATGATGAGGTAGAACCAGTAAATTTATGTCGTCCTGATACTTCAATTTGATATCATCGGTTTTGGGAAAAACCTTTTTCAGCATATTTACCCCTATCGACTGATAATTATTTAGATCAAGGTGTGTATGACACAATTCGGCAAGGTCTGCGAAGAAGGGATTTCCAGGTGAAGATGCTAGAAATCCAATGGTATAATACTTGAGGTTGTCATTCTGAATAACCGGACACAAAAGGGTATCAACATCCTGAGGATTACCTAAAACTGTAAAAGGCTGTTTGTTATCATAAATGCTATTGATGGCCTTGAAAAACAGTACATCAAAATCACACCAATACCCACCTTCATCACTTAATACTCGATAACGCCAGTAATCGGACTTAACAACCTCCGGAATATCGTTGCTAAATCCCATCTCCTCCATATCCACAGATCTGATATCCACATCCAAATCCAGTACCCTGTCAAAATAGTTTTTACCTCGGTAGGGATCTTTCTGTTCGAATGATTGCCAGGTATGACGTTCATACCGCTTCGAGGGAATATGCAATTTGATCCTCCAACTTTGGTTATGCTTGAGGAAGGACTTTACGGTCAGGTACTGAAGATAGGACATGGGCGATCCGTCCCAGTATAGATGTAAGACTTCAGGAATTCGAGGAGTACCTATCATCACTGTTTTGTTGCAGTTGATTCCAGAAGTCCCAGTGATTTTAGATAATCCTGTAGTTCTTCTTTACGCATTGGGTTGTGCGAGCTGACAAGTGGAAGAGTAACGATATTCATACCATTTTGGTTAACTTTTGCCATCTTCTCCAGAACATGAGGAGCTCTTACGAAGTAATAATCTTCGTCCCTGGTGACAGCAAATGCTTCTGTTTCATTGATCAGGCACTCATGAAGTTTTTCACCATAGCGCATCCTTCCGATTACAACCGGCTTATCATAAAGGCTGGAAAACAAGGCAAACAAGTCCTTGATCCACAGTGATTTTAAGTCTGGAATTACAATATCTCCTGACCTACCCAAAGTGATAGCATCTTCAATTAGCTGGCAGCTTTCGTCCAGTGTCATTGCAAATCTGGTCATCTCAGGATGAGTCAACGTATATTCAGCATAGGCATCAGATTGACCAATCCTATGCAGTAGAGGTATGATACTTCCCTTTGAGTTCAGTACATTGCCATATCGGGTGATGACAAATTTGAACTCTGGTACATAAAGTGATTTTTCGATCACCATTTTTTCTGACAGGGACTTGCACATCCCGTAGACATTGACCGGTGAACAAGCTTTGTCTGTACTGACAAACACCACGGTTTCCAGATTCTGCATTTTGTGCTTGTTTCGCTCAATCGCATCAAGAACATTTCCCACACCAAGTAGATTGGTAGCTATACTTTCATGGGTTGCATATTCAACGCGTTCGATATGCTTTAGAGCAGAGGCAATGACCACGATGTTGGGGTTTGTTCGCACCAGGGCATTGTCGACCCGTTGCAGATCTCTGATATCACCCAATAGATTCCGAAGATTTGATGAATGGAACTCACTATCCATCTGCCAGTGCTTCCATTCGTCACGTGAAAAGTTGACAAAAGTGTTCTCCGCAAGGTTCCTTTGCATCAGCTTGCGGCCCAGAGAACCTGATCCACCAAATATGAGAACCTTCTTACCCTTCAATCTACCCGAAAATTTGTCATCATTCAGATTAACTTGAGCTGTCAAGCTATAAAATAAAACCATGATGACAAACTGGAAGACCTGGTTCTCAGCAAATCATCAACGTAAGATCCATGGATTCCTCCCCAGATGATCTATAGCGCATTTGGACATCTTGTCCATTACTCCCGAAGAATTAATGGACACATCTCTACCGTTTACTCCCAAAATGGATACCTTTTGCGGACAATTTGAACACCTCTCACCTCGAGATCGGTCATCTTGCAGGTAGTAAATTCAAAAGACCTGTTATGAAAATTTATCAGAAATCAATGCATGTCACTTTCGATAGAGAAAGAGAAGTGTATCACCATCGTATTCACCACTGGCAGAAGTCAGGGATTAATAATGCTGGGAGACTAGCACTGAAAGGACTTCGCGAGGGTTTATCGTACATTCCTTACCTGGTATTTACTATGCTATTGTGCATATGGGCCTTGCCAGGGGTCGGCCAAACTACCTGGTATGTCAAAATGGGAGGAGCCGGAACTACGGATGGAAGTTCGTGGGCTAATGCCACAGCTAGTTTGCAGACAGCAATTAACGGCGCGGCGACGGGAGATTCCATTTGGGTGGCAAGTGGCACCTATGTGCCAACTCAGTTTCATCTGGGAATGAACGACGTACACCGTACCTTTTATATCGACAAAGCCATCAAGATCTTTGGGGGCTTTGAGGGATCGGAAACCGACCTGGCTCAACGAGACTGGAAGAAGCATGAAACGATTCTGGACGGAGCCGTCACTGCTTCCGACTCAGCGTATCATGTTGTGTATCTAGATGGCACTGCGAATAATATATCTGAAATACAGCTGGATGGTTTTAGCATTAGGCATGGGAAAGCGACGGGCCCTTTCGGATACAGAGAGGGCGGGGGGATATTTATTGATTGTATGAGTAGTGTATGTACTCCGGTGATAAAGCACTGTAATTTTTATGGTAATACAGCTTCCAACGGAGCCGGAATCTATCTTCAGGGTTCAGGAGTTGGAAGTAACTGCAGTCCGGCAATTTTATCATGTACTTTTCACGATAATGAAGCTTTCAATGGAGGAGGGATATACTGTAATGGATCGAATGATGGAAAGTCTGCCCCTTTGGTGGCTAGTAGCTTATTCACGACTAATTCAGGTGCAGCCCTGTACTATAGTGCTGTAAATGGAGCCAACTCCGAGCCGGAGATATTTGGTTCTACCTTTGTTAACAATGTGGCAGGAACTAGTGGAGGAGCCATAACAGCTTATAGTGATGATGGTATTAATAATTTTAATTTAACGATCCGGAGTTCAATCCTCTGGAATAACGGGGATGAAATTTTTAGTTCCGAAGAGTCTGTAAGCCTGATTTATTCAATCGTAGATGATGGTAATCCAGATGGAAACATTAACCTACCCAATGTATCTGATTTTGGATTCAATTTCGATGCAGATCCGCTATTTGTAGATCTGGCAGCTGATGATGCCAGATTGAAGCCGGGGTCACCAGCTATTGATGCTGGCTGGACCAATGAATTACCTGCTGAGGTAACAGAGGATGCTCAGGGCAAGCCAAGAATCAATAACGATGCACTCGACATGGGAGCTATAGAGAATCATTGTCCTGACCCGATAGATCCTATCCTGGTCAACCAGAATGCCACAGGAGAAAATACCGGTACAACGTGGACTAATGCACTCATCAGTCTGGAGGAAGGAATTGATCAAGCTTGTGCCTGTGATACCGGTGCTACATTATCCGTATGGGTGGCCGAAGGGTTATATCTGCCAACTGAAAAGTATGATGGCGAGGACGAATCCTATAAAACATTTTATGTTGATAAGGATGTAAAGCTGTATGGCGGATTTGCCGGTACTGAGAATACGCTAAATGAGCGCAATATTAAATATCATACGACCACCTTAAGTGGCGATCTGGGTTCTCCCGGAGATTATAGTGATAATGCCCGCATATTGTTATATCTGGATGGTAGATCCGATAACCTGACCTCGGGCGATTTTCTCCTTGATGGATTTGAGGTAATCCAAACGGGGAGAGACGATGGGAATGGTGTAGCTATTTTTATCAATGCAGAGATTTCTCCCATTTCAAAGATTACGATAGCCAACTCTGTCTTCCGTGATCATCAAAATCCTGCAGGTAGGGGATCAATCCATAATGCGGGTGCTGATTTGAAAATTTGGAATAGTCTGTTTTATAATAATTCAGCAGGGATTGGTGCTATCCTTGACAATATTGGTAACCTCGAGATTAGAAATTCTACTTTCTACAACAACACCGGTACAAATACGGGTACTATTTATATCCGTGATCCTACCGAAAGCAAGACATCCAATATTGCTAATTCGATTTTTTGGAATACAGACAAGATCTTACATGCTGATGACCGTATGACCACTTTAAGTCATTGCAATTACGATGATGGAAATCAGGATGGCAGTGTTAATTATTCCGGTGGCTTAGTGGATGGAGGAGGCAATATTGAATCCGATCCCCTATTTGTCAATGTGGCAGAAGACAACTATCGGCTGTCAGAAAATTCTCCTTCTAAAAATGCAGGTGATAATAGCCTGCTACCTGCAACCATTACCAAAGACCTTGATGGATTGGACAGGCAATTTGGCGTGTATGTTGACATGGGACCTTATGAAAATCCCTATGGACACTGTGATGCTCCCTCGGTCATAGATAATACCTACGGTCCCCTGGATGGTTATTATTTTTCCAATACTCCCATTACATTGGGCAGGAATACACTCATAGAGTCCGGTGCGAACGTGAGCATTGCCGCTCCTCAGATTGATATGGAAGAACATGTAGAGGTGACTTTGGGTGCTCAGTTGATATTTATAATCGGCGGGGTTTGTGATTAGTACTCAAGTATTGGTGACTACCGAATGGGAGACCGCCTTTTAATGGGATATCAAGGACATAATTTGGAAAACAACTTATCTTAGACGGGAGACACTGACTAACAACGAAGTAGATTCCTGATGAAGAGAAGAAAATTTCTAAAACACGCGAGCGCATTTTCCAGCCTGACATTTCTACCCTCAACGCTATGGAGCAGAATCAAAAATGGCAAGCTGAGAACCGCACATATCGGTGTTAATGGTATGGGAGGGGCCGACCTGAGATCTGTTTCATCACATCCTATGGTGGAAGTTACAGCACTTTGTGATGTGGATTCCAATTCTTTGGCTTCGGCAATGAAATTGCATGAAGGTGCTCAGGGATTTGCTGATTACCGTAGGCTGTTCGACCAAATGGGGAATGACATTGATGCGGTCGTTGTCTCAACTCCTGATCATACCCATGCCCCGGCTTCACTGGCAGCCATGGAAAGGGGGAAGGCGGTATATTGTCAAAAACCGCTGACTCATGACGTATCTGAAGCCCGGGCTGTCCGTAAGATGGCGGAGGATAACAACCTCATCACCCAGATGGGAATTCAAAAGCATTCTACGATCGAGTACCGAAGTACGGTTAAATTGATTCAGGAGGGTATCATCGGCAAAGTCCATACGGTACATGCCTGGTCACCAAAGAACTGGGGATTCGATGGTCCGGCTCCGGAAGGTAGTGATCCTGTTCCCGGTTCACTCGATTGGAATCTATGGTTGGGAACTGCTCCCGAAAGGCCCTATAAAGAGGGATACTATCATCCGGGAAGATGGCGGAAAATTCTGGACTTCGGATGTGGAACACTTGGCGACATGGGGGTTCATATTTTTGACACTCCCTATACAGCTCTTGACCTGGATGTACCCGAAACGATCATCACGAGTTGCCGTAAACCCAGTGGATTTGGGCATCCGGAAAACAATATGGTGGTCTATGAATTTCCTGGTACCGCTTATACCACCGAAACACTTAAATGGTTGTGGTACGATGGCCCGGAAACCCAAATAACAGGTAAGGACCTTACCTTACCAGGGGGTGCTGAGTTGCCTGACCAGGGTTCTATGTTCGTGGGTGAGAAGGGACGTCTGCTATTGCCCCATGTAGACAAGCCAAAATTAATCGTCGAAAATAATTTCGAGGAAATAGGTTTTCCTGAAATGGATGAAGTTGATCACTATCATCAATTCGTTGATGCCTGCCTCGACAAAGCGGAATGCAGCGCACCTTTTTCCTATTCAGCCAGACTGACAGAAGCCATCCTGCTTGGTGTGGCAGCGAACCGTTTCCCGGGCAAGAGGCTGCACTGGAAGAACGAATCTTCCATGTTTGTGGAAACAGAGGCCAATAACTATCTCGCAACGAAGTATCGAACTTTTTAGGTAGAGATTCTCGTGACGTAATCATATCTGGAAACCATCCACCCAGGACATAAATACCGTTCACTCCCAAAGTGGATACCGTTTGCAGACAATTTGCACCATTTTCACCTGGCATGAGGGCATATTACAGGTAAGTCAAAAAACCTGTTATGAAAGTGTCTTATCAATCCAATGAATCCATTTCTGCCCGCGAACATGAAGTGTTGCAGCTAATAACCTCTGAATATTCAACCAAAGAGATTGCTCATGAACTCTACATTAGTTTTGATACGGTTAAAACCCACCGAAGAAACCTGATGGATAAATTGGGGGTTAAAAATGCAGC
>JAUILF010000267.1 GCA_030433135.1 Bacteroidia bacterium
TGGATTTGTGACTGCTCACCGTATTGTCATTCTTATACCCCATTTCATCCCTGATAGCATCGATCGTAAATTCATGATAGAAAAACAGCAACAGTAATTTCTTACATTTTTCACCCAGTCGCAACATGGCCGCTTTTACCCTATCATCATGACCATCCAGATTGAATTGTACATGAGCTTCCATAATTGATCTGGCCATCACATCTATCTGCTCTTCAGCTTTGTAAGAACTTTTGTTTTCTCTCTTTAACCTGTTAATCAAGTATGCTTTACCCATCCGGTAAATCATTGATTTGGGTGTACTCAAGGAGGAATCAAACCTCCCACTTAAGCAATATTCATAGAAAGCAATCATTGCCTCCTGAAAAGCGTCCTGTCGATAACCCTGATCTCTAGTATAACGTTTCATATACTGCATGAACCCGTTCCGGATATCCACATAAAGTGGCTTGAGAGCTATGGGTCCCTCAGTTTTAATCCGTGCTACTATATCCAAATGGCTTCCCTTCATCTTCTATTCAATTTGAACCGGAGAATCTTAACACAGTAAATTTCATCATAGCAACCAAAACAATACTCTTGCATTCATTCGTTCGATGCAGAGGTTACATTTGATCACATCGGTTCATGAATTCTTACTAATTTATAAATTCATCCGTGGCCTATGCAATGTATACTGTGCCTAGTCATTCCGCTAACTCTGACCACCCTGGCATATACGCAAAGTGGTCAGGAACCGGAAAAATACCTGCAGACTGCCGAGACTTATTTATCTGAAAATCAGCCTTCTGAGGCTATAGCATTCATAGACTCTCTTTTTACTTTGCCCTCAAGATCAGATTCAATCGCTGCCAGGGCATACATTGTAAAAGCCCGTGCCCTGGAACGCCTGGGTCAGTACAGTCAGGCAAGTTCAATGGTGGATACGGTATTGTCATGGTGCCATCATGAAACTCATAACATCCCAGCATTCATTTTTCCCGAAGCCTTACACCGAAGTGCTTCAATTCATAACAACTGGGGCAAGTACCGGACAGCACTTTCCATGGGTCGTGAGGGGTTAGCCTGGCTGAAGAAGGACCAGTCCGAACCATCGTTGCTAAACATGAACATGTATATGGTATTAGGATCCTCATTTTATCGGCTCTACCAATCAGATTCGAGCATGTATTATAAAGAGCAAGCCCTGGAGCTGGCTCGCAGGGTTTATGGAAATGAACATCGCAACGTCGCTAGAACACTCAACAATCTTGCTAACAGTTATCGCGATTTACGCCAGTATGACCGGGCACTTGATTATCTCGAGCAGGTCATATCCATTGAAAAAGAAGCGTATGGAGAGAATAACAGATGGTTATCAGTGCCTTATTACAATCGCGGTCTCAACCTTGAGAGTAAAGGAGCTTTCCGGGAAGCTATAGAGAACTTTGAGTTATCTAAGCACCTCACCGAAATCAACAATCCGCGACACCATTATCTGGGTGCTGATTTCAGGAAAATCGGAGACTGTTATTTTAAACTCCACGAGTACGGTGAGGCAAAAAGATACTATGATCATGCTCTTACATTCCTGAATTCTCTTCCGGATATCCATTATGAACTTGCCCAGGTATGGCATTCTTATGCCAAAGTTTATGAAAAGGAGGAGGATTACGCACAAGCCATTTCCTGTTTGGACAGTGCCATACGAATAGCAAACCTGGAGCTGGGAAAGGATCATCCTTGGGTAGCCACTTACTGGAGTGATCGGGCATATTACTGTGTACATCTGAATGATTTTCAAACAGGCAATTCCAATGCGAGAACTGCTCTAAAAATCCTGGGCTATGAGCAGGATTTTGACCCGGTTACATCTATAGCAAAAAACATTTATTACTATGCTCTCGCCATAGCAGGTTATGCTGCCTGGCAGGAATACCAGATAGCAGATGATTCCTCTCTGCTGCACAAAGCATTAATCTATTACGAACAATCTATTGCGATTATTCAACAATTACGCCAGGGAATGCACAACGAAAATTCCCGTCATCAACTCAGTTCTGAAACCATCGAAGTTTATGAACATGCCGTACAGGTATGCTATGCATTATACGAGAAGACCGGGCATATCAAATATGCTGAACATGCATTGCGCATCAGTGAAAAAAGTAAAATTTCAACGGTATTGGAGGCACTTTTGGGTCAACAGGTTCAAGGGTTTCCGAACCTACCTGATAATGTGGCATGGCGAGAAAACGATCTTCATCAGCATATGAATGATTTGTCTGAAAAAATGCATCAGACGCGTCATGCCAAAGTGAACATGGATTCTCTAATCCAGCCGATGAAGGATAGTTTATTCGGTCTGAGACAAGAATTATATTCATTCCTTGATACCTTGAAACGCTTTTATCCCAGGTATCACCACCACAAGTATGCAGCGAATAATCTGGACATCAAAAAACTACAATCGCAGTTGAATTCCGGTCAGGTTGCGCTTGAATTTTTTGATGCAGACTCCCTTATATTCCTGTTTACTGTGACCAGCGATCATATCCATGTACGCAGATTGATCCGGGGCGACAGTCTCGAAAATACTATACATAAGTTCATCACCCATCTCTCAAATCGGGATTCGGTCCTGGCAGATCCCCAAACCTCAATCCATACCCTTGCTGCTTGCGGGTATTCCTTATACAAGAATCTGATTGATGATTCTCTGACACTATCAGGCAAAAGTCTGTTAATCATTCCTGATCAATTTGAATCAAGATTGATATTTGATGTCTTTCTCACCAATAATCCAGAGTCAGGAGATCCAGCTACCTGGCCCTATTTATTTCGCGACTATCCAATACATTACGGACAGAGCCTCTGGACCTGGAGCGAACAACTAAGACGAGACGGGTACGCTCCTAACCTGTTTGCAGGATTCAGCCCTACTTACCATACAGATATTACCAGTATGTCAGACGAGCACACACCACGGTCCCAGGCTGCACCCTTGCAAGGAGCGGCCGAAGAAATTCGTGAAATAGAGAAGATCATGGGTGGCTCTATCTACAGTGATTCTACAGCCTGCGAATCACATTTCGTAAATGAAGCTGGTGCTTTCCGAATATTGCATATCAGTGCTCATGCATTCGTAAACGATAGCATGCCGGGTTCAAGTCACTTTCTTTTCAGCAACTGCTCCAGACCGATGCAAGACAACCTGCTTACTGCCGAAGAGATATGCCGATTGCAACTCAATGCTGACCTCGCTGTCCTTAGTGCCTGCCACACCGGTTTCGGACCTCTTCGCCGTGGGGAAGGAATCATGAGCCTGGGAAGGGCCTTTAGCTTTGCTGGTGTCCCTTCGACTCTCCTTGGCATGTGGAAATTGCCCGATCAGTCAACCTCCCGAATGCTTCCCTCCTTTTACAAGTACCTCAAGCAAGGTCAGGATATCCACAAATCTCTCAATCTTGCCCGATTAGAGTACCTGGAGAAAACCAGGTTTATCGAAGAAAAGCATCCATACTTCTGGAGTGGTATTATACTCTATGGCAAGAGCAATGCCGTGAAGCTGCCTTCCTTTTCAAGCCTGGCAATCTGGATAATATTATTTGTCGCAATCGCTGCCTCTTTTTATATCCTATGGATGTACAATCAAAAGAACCGTTCTCAAGCAATTTGAGATCTGTCATCTGAAATACTGAGTAGTTGACGAGCACAAGTCCTGACTCATGAGATCGTGTGTTTTGCTGATGATTCTCTACATTTAACCCGGACTATCCCGGACTATGCAATAGACTTTCTATTACGAGCCATAGCGGTAGCGCAGCCAGGCGAGTCAAAACAGATTATTATGAAAAAGCTCTTACATGTATTCCTGGTCATCGCACTGACTTTTTCCACCGCTTCAGTATCAGCCCAGATCAAAGCACTGGTGGGAGGCACATTAATTGATGGCTTCGGGGGAAAACCTATCCAGAACAGTGTCATCCTGATTGAGGGGGACCGCATCAGTAAGGTGGGGCATCTGGGAAACACAAATATTCCGGAAGGTGCCGAGATTATTTCTACGGAAGGGATGAGTGTTCTGCCGGGTTTATGGGATATGCATGTGCATCTCATGATTAATGGTCACAGTGATTATTCCCACTGGCAGAAGAAATATCCACCCCTCTACGAAACAGTCATCATGCCGGCCTCTGCACATCAACTGCTGATGGCCGGAGTCACCAGCGCCAGAGATCTGGGTGGCCCACTGGAAGCCAGTCTTGCTGTACGTGATGCCATTAATAACGGATCAATCCCTGGTCCCACCATGTACATGTCCGGCCCATTTATTCAACATGAACCCTATCCGGGCACTGAATCATATCGTTGGGGAGTAAGCGGTGTTGAGGACGCCAGGTCCAAGGTTAGGCAATTGGCAGAGGCAGGGGTTGACTGTATTAAGCTGATTGATCAGGACCAGATGACGATGGAAGAAGTTTATGCGGTGGTAGAAGAAGCTCACAATCACGATCTCACCGTAGTAGCACATGGTCACCGGCCGGAGGAAATCCGCAGAGGGCTCCTGGCCGGGGTAGATTGCTTTGAACATACCGGGCTTTCCTCTGCTCCCCGGTATCCGGATGATGTGATGGAGATGATTGAAGCCAGAACCGCTCAAATGAATCTGGGGCCTATGTTTTGGTGTCCTACAGTAGAGGGATTGTATAATTATGAATATGTACGAGACAATCCCGAGCAACTGGATAACGACAGTTGGCATCTGGGGCTTCCCGATTCGATCATTCACGATATAACGGAATCCATCCGATACCCGGGTAGACTGCCTTATTTTCAAATTACTCCTTCCCGCCGACCTACGCTTGAGACGAAATTTAATCAGCTCAAGGATGCGGGCCTGGTTTTGTTAGTTGGTACAGATAGTGGAATTCCCATGAAATTTCATAGCCAGAGTACCTGGCATGAACTTGATGTTTGGGTAAATGAATTTGGTGTTGATCCTATCTATGCCATAAAAGCAGCTACGTACTGGCCGGCTGTTTTAATGAAAGTTGATGATAAAGTAGGCACAATATCAGAAGGGAAGATGGCTGATATCATTGCCGTAAAGGGTGATGTACTCAGGTATATTGATCTATTGCAGGATGTCGACCTGGTCATAAAACAGGGCAAGCGCTACAAATAATGCCCGGATTCCTGAGTCAGAAACAGAATTTCTTATGGTTGAAACACGGTTGGCAAACAAAAGTGGTGTCTTTTTCCTATTTTATCCGATTCAATATAAAATCAGAAATAGCGCATGTTATTTAATTCGAAAGGAAGTCAGGAAGTTACCTATGATGCCATAGTGGTTGGTTCGGGTATCAGTGGAGGTTGGGCCGCAAAGGAACTTTCAGAAAGGGGTTTGAAAACACTTGTCCTGGAAAGGGGTAGAATGGTAAAACACGGTGACTATCCCACGGCCACCCTTAATTCCTGGGATTTCCCGCATAGAGACAGGGTACCACTTGAGGAGATGAAAAAGTACCCCAAGCAGTCACGAACAGGTTATACCATCAGGGAATCCACCAAACATTGGTGGGTAAACGACCTGGAGAACCCTTACACGGAAGTAAAGAGATTTGACTGGATACGGGGTTATCATGTAGGAGGGCGTTCTCTCCTGTGGGGGAGACAGAGTTACCGATGGAGTGACCTGGATTTTGCTGCGAACAAAACTGATGGTCATGGTACTGACTGGCCCATTCGCTATAAGGATATAGAGTCCTGGTATGACCATGTAGAGGAATTTGCAGGCATTTCCGGTCTGGCCGAAGGTCTGCATCAGTTACCTGACAGTAATTTTCTTCCGGCGATGCAATTTAATTGCCTGGAACAGCATGTGCGTGACAGAATAGCTTCCAATTTCGATGATCGAATCCTGACCATCGGCAGGGTGGCCAATCTCACTGTTCCACATAAAGGCAGGGGCAAGTGCCAGTTCAGAAATCGTTGCATCCGGGGCTGTCCATATGGAGCCTATTTTAGCAGCAATGCTTCTACTTTGCCTGCTGCTGAGGCTACCGGAAATATGACACTGAGACCATTTTCAATCGTCAATTCGATTATTTATGACAAGGATAGCAAGACGGCCAAGGGTGTTCGGGTAATCGATGCTGAGACCAAAGAAACCCATGAATACTATGCCAAAGTAGTTTTCCTTTGTGCCAGTGCGCTGGGTAGTACTTTCATTCTCCTTAATTCCACCGATGATGCCAATCCAAACGGGCTAGGCAACAATAGTGACCATTTAGGGCGCAACCTGATGGATCACCATTTTAGGACAGGTGCCTCGGGAGAATACGATGGTTTTACTGACAAGTATTATAAGGGTCGACGTCCCAATGGGATATACATTCCTCGGTTCCGCAATGTTGATAACGAGACCAAAATGGCGGATTTTGTCCGGGGTTATGGTTACCAGGGAAGTGGTAGTCGGATTTCGTGGAGCAGAAGTGTACGTGAGCTCGGATTTGGAGAAGGACTTAAAGAAGAGTTGATCGAACCGGGCAAATGGCGATTCGGTATCACTGCATTTGGTGAGATGTTACCAAATCCGGAAAACAGGGTATACCTAAACGATCAGGTACGTGATGTCTACGGGCAAAAAACATTAACCTTCGATTGTGAATTCAAGGAAAATGAACTTGCCATGAGGAAAGACATGATGAATTCTGCCGCAGAAATGCTCGAAGCTGCCGGACTTAAGAATGTCAACACTTATGACAGTCCGGGAGCTCCCGGACTGGGAATCCATGAAATGGGTACCGCTAGAATGGGAACCAGTCCCTCCAACTCTGTACTGAATAAACACAACCAGGTGTGGGATGCAAAAAATGTCTATGTGACAGATGGAGCTTGTATGACATCTGCATCATGTGTGAATCCCTCACTAACCTACATGGCTTTGACAGCCAGGGCTGCTGCCCATGCCGTTGAAGAATTGAATAAAATGAATATTTAAAATATCAATGCTCTAAGATGAATCGAAGAGATGCCATAAAGAGAACTTCATTACTACTGGGTGGAGCACTTTCAGCATCGGTGGTTGCTGGTTTTATGTCTGGGTGCCAGGCACCAACCGACCCCGACTGGACGCCATCGTATCTAACCAGGAGCCAGTCCGAAACGGTGGCCGAAATTGCCGAATGTATCATACCACGTACTGACACTCCGGGGGCCAAGGATGCGTTGGTACACCGGTTTATTGATGTCTATCTGAAAGATTGTGAAACAGCGGAAAACCAACTTTCTTTCATTACCGGACTGGAGAATATCGATAAGAATGCCGATGCTTCCTTCGGCAAGTCATTCGTGAAACTTTCCGATCAGGAAAAGACTGATCTGTTATCCCGTATGGATAGTGGTGGTGGTGAGAAATCTGACCAGGAGTTGGCCAGTGAACTCGCCAACGAGGGAGAGGACGTCATCGGAGGCAAAATGGATGCAGAGAAGTTTTTTGCCAGTATGAAAGAGCTTACAATTCTCGGATACTTCAGCAGTGAAGTCGGTGCCAAAGAAGCCCTGGTGTTTGATCAAATCCCCGGAGATTACCTGGGATGCATTCCGTATGAAGATGTGGGAGGAGCCTGGGCAATTTAGCTAGCACGCCCACTCGGCCTGGCAGTTTAGGGTTTAAGCCCCCCTCAGAGCTCGGCTCGGTTTAGGGGTTTAATCTAATTTATTGACGATCTAAAATCTCATTTAATACAGCGTTAATCTCGTTGGCGTCAAAGCCTTTGCGGTAGGCATATTGAAAAAGCTTCTGTCTTACATCAAAGGGACTGCCTGGTGAGGACAATTCCAGCTTTTTGCGCAAAAGCTTCTTGAGTATACCGTGATAATCCTCAGATTCCAGTTCGGATTCGGCTTGACGGATATTGTAATCGCTGATGCCTTTTTGCTTTAGGCCATGCCTGATCTTGTGGATTCCCCAGTGGTTATTGCGAAGTTTTCCTCTGGCAAAGGCTTTGGCGTAACGCTCTTCATCCAGAAAACCTTCTTCCACAAGCAAGGTCATGATCTGCTCCAGGTCTTCCCCATATACCTCCAGTGAAATCAACTTATAACGAACCTCCTGATGACATCGATCCTGATAGGCACAGTAATGTCGCAACTTTTCCAGAGCTTCATCCCTGGTAAGACTCTTTTTCTTTCGGTTACTCACCTGACCTTGAGCTTGGAAGGTAGAATGTCAAGAATTTCTTCCTCCGGAGCTACTAAAACCCCTTCTATGCCAATACTGGTGGCTGCATCTACATTCTCCTGGTGATCATCAAAGAAAATGGTTTCTTCGGGCTTGATCTTGTGATGCTCCATAACCCACTGAAAAATCTCTTTATCAGGTTTACGCATTCCCAGCTTATGCGAATAATGAGCTTCATGAACGTAAGCTGAAAACCCCGTCTCTCCATAATGCGATTTAATATAGTGACCTGTCCAACGCAGATGCGTTTCATTAGTATTACTGAGAATGAGCACATAGTAATTGCGCATCAATGCTCTCATCATTTCCAACCTGCGTTTAGGAATCCTCACCAGCATGGTGTTCCAGGCATCAATCACATCCCGGGCTTGCACAGGTCTCAAGGCCCGTTTGATAAAATAATTGAGAA
>JAUILF010000268.1 GCA_030433135.1 Bacteroidia bacterium
TTTGTGGTCCGTTTTTCACTGCAAAACCTGATGGACAAGATCTCCAGTGATGACTTTATCCAGTGTCATCGTAGTTATGTGGTCAATCTCAAGAGAATTAAGACCGTGGATCTCTCCAACAACCTGGTTATGTTTGATACAAGGGAGGTGCCTGTTTCCAGACGGGAAAAGACAAAGCTTATGGAAAGGCTGGATTATTTGAAGTAACAGTCGCTGATCACGAATCAAGAACTCCTTATGCAATAGTAGCTTCCCTTTCAGCTTGAGGAAGATAAATCTGGATAGTCGTTCCTTCACCTTCTGAACTTTTCACTTTGATATTTCCATTATTTTGCTGGACCAACTCCTGGCAAAGGATCAATCCCAGGCCGGATCCTTTTTCACCAGAAGTACCCTGGTTACTTTTTGTGTCCAGGGAAAACAGGCCTTTCAGAGTTGCTCCGTCCATACCTACACCGTGATCCTCCACAGATATGAGTACCTTGCTGTTCTCTTCTTTTGCCCGGATCAGTACTTCATCTCCATCCTCAGAGAATTTGACCGCGTTGGAGATGATATTTCGCAAAATGGTTTGAATGGCAGTAGGATCTCCATACAGTTCGAGGTTTTCCTGAACCTGACTTTCGATACTTACATTCTTGCCCGTCACTTGCAGATCCATACTTTCAATGGCCTGCCCGATGGCCTCATCGACCGCAATCCGATCAGGATGGTAAGGAATTCGCCCGGTTTGGGTCAGAGCCCAGTTTAATAGGTTTTCCAACAACCGCCCCAGGGCCCGACTGGTTTTACCTACCAATCCTGAAACTTTTTTGATCCGGTGCAAATCCCCTTCTTCAACATATTGATCCATCTGTCTATCTACTGATTGCAGAGATGCTACCGGACCGCGAAGGTCATGTGCAATGATGCTGAAAAACTTGTCACGGGTACGATTCAGTTCCTGTAGCTGATTGTTTTGATCTGCAATCTGGTTCCTGGCCTTACGCAGTTTTACGTATAAAACAGAACCAATAATCAGGATGCTGACGGCCAGTAATGCAATGATGCTCCACAACTGCCTGCGAGAATCTGACAAGGCCTTGGCTGCCGACAATTCGTTGATTTCGATTTGTTTTTTCTCCGTTTCATATTGGGTCTTATATAGCGAGAGTGCACGGGCCTTGTTTGATGATGTTAGTGAGTCACTGACCTGATTAATATATTTCTGGTACTGATAGGCTTCCCGATAATTACCTCTCTTCTCATTTAAGTCGGCCATAAATCGTGAGTATAACAGGAGATCGTAGACATCCCCGGATTCTCTGGCTTGCTCCATCAGTTGGTTTCCTCTCTGTTCTGCCTCCCGTAGCCGATTGTTGTTCATTGCCTCAAGAAACTGAGATTGTTCGAGTAAAAAAGAATGATAGTTTTTACTGGCATCATGACTGAAGAGGCTATCCAGCACTTCAAAATACATATTGAGTGAGTCACTACTTCCGAGGTAGTGACTGGTTTCTACCAACCCATTGTAGATATATCTTTTGTACAGGTCATCGGTCAGCCCTACATTTCCTACTGCCAGAGCATCCAGATAATATTGATGGGCTTTTTCATAATTGCCTTGTATAATGAAGTTTCTGGCAAGATTGATCTTGTCAGCGGCTAGTGCGGTCTTTTTGGGAGGGATGTAATTATACCTGCTGGTCAGTTCCTGTTCTGCTTCTTCATATAGTCCGATTTGGCTGTATAAAACGGCCAGATCAAGCATCACATTGGGGAGTTCTGTACTGTCTTTATACTCGAGCAGTAATTCTTTCGATCTATTGAGGGCAGTGAACCCATTATTGAAATCACCGGTGGAGGAAAGAGCAATGCCTTTGCGCCGATAGGCAAAATGATAGTGTAGGTTATCGAGACCGATGCCGGTACTTTCTGCCAGGTCAATGCACCGCTGAGCATATTCGATGGACTCTTCATACTTCTGTTCGTCATAGGTCAATTTGCTCATGTAGTGAAGCACCACCAATTGATTGTTGATGTCCGAAATTTCGTCCATACGATCGAGGTAATAATGAAGGAACTCCCTGGCAGTATCCACCGCTCCGGCAATAAAGTAGTAGTAGTAAAATGTGGATTCAATAGCATCGGCTTCCCGGTTCATATCGCTTTCAGACCGCAATAAGTCAGTGCGTGTCTCGAATAACGGGATCCCATCGGGTACCAGGTCATCTATGTAATACTGACAGGCACTATCCAGGTGCGTGATTTTTGCATCAGCAGTATTAAAACGATTATTGATTTGCAAAATGCTATCCACAGAGTCAGCAAGGACTTGTAAAGAGCTGATTGCAAAGATTAAAGAGAGTAGAAGACGTTCTGAGAGATTCATTCTTTGGAGTTAATCCCTAAACATGGTCACAAGTTTCCATAGCGGATCGGGGATATATGTAAGAAACGAAAGGATTAATGGACCTCCTAATAAAATCTCAATATTTAGATGTCTTGCTGTGGGAGTTCAGGGAAACAAGGTGCTTTCTATCAATTCACATAGTATATGACCAATAATAATGTGACCTTCCTGTATCCGGGGTGTATCATTGCTGGGAATACACAAGCAGAGATCTGATATTTCCTTGAGTTTGCCACCGGAAAGACCTGTCATACCAGTGGTAAATAGCCCCATTTTCTTAGCCTGTTCGATGGCTGCCAGTATGTTCGGTGAATTGCCGGAGGTGGAAAGGGCGATGAGGACATCACCCTTGCGTCCTTTGGCCTGCACGGCTCTTTTATATACATGACTATAATCGTAATCATTGGCAACAGCGGTTAGGTAGGATGTATTGGTATGCAAGGCTTCGGCATCCAGTGGATCGCGGTCTTTCAGGTATTTCCCTGACAGCTCAGCAGCTATATGTTGAGCATCGGATGCACTACCACCATTGCCACAAAGCAATATTCTTCCACCATTGCCAAGTGAAGCGATGCTTTTACTTGCCAGGAGAGCTATATTTTGTTGGATTTTCTGGTCAGAAGCCAGTTTTTGGATGGCATCGCGAGATTCAGAAAGTCGCTTTACAATAAGTTCCTGCACAAATGTTGATTATACTTTGAAAAAGGATTTAGTGGCTGTTTCATTACCTGTCACACCCAGTGTTTCAACTACCTGGTAATGATTTCGTGTGGTAGAGTTTCGAGCAATGAGTTCAGCCAAAAACCCGGCCAGGAATAACTGGCTTCCGATAATGAGGGCTATGATCCCAAAGTAGAATAATGGCCTATCCTGGATGCCGGTTTGATCCCACCAAATTTTAGATATGGACAGATAGGCTAATATGGCAAATCCGATGAGAAATGTAAAAGTACCTACAGACCCGAAAAAATGCATAGGCCTTTTGGCAAATTTACCCACTAGCATAATGGAAAGCATATCTAACGGACCGTTGATGAATCGGGACAAACCAAACTTGGATGATCCATATTTCCGGGCTTGATGACTCACCACCTTCTCTCCAATATTGGCAAATCCGGCCCATTTAGCAATAACCGGTATATATCGATGCATCTCCCCATAGACCTCAATACTTTTCACTACAATCAGCCGGTAAGCTTTTAGACCACAGTTAAAATCGTGCAACTTGATCCCGCTCATGATGCGGACAACCCCGTTATAAAGCTTGGTAGGTATGGTTTTCGATAGGGGATCATATCTCTTTTTCTTCCATCCTGAAACGAGATCAAACCCCTGGCGGGTGATCATATCGTATAGTTCCGGAATTTCATCGGGACTATCCTGCAGGTCAGCATCCATGGTAATGACTACTTCGCCGGAAACGAGTTCGAAAGCTTTGTTGAGAGCTGCCGATTTTCCGTAGTTTCTTTGAAAACGAATACCCTTTACCTGTTCATGTTGCTCCGAAAGTTGCTGAATGACTGACCATGAACTATCTGTACTTCCATCATCTACAAAGAAAACTTCATAGCGATATTGATGATCTTCCATAACCCTGCTAATCCATGACATCAATTCGGGCAGGGACTCAGCTTCGTTGAGAAGTGGGACAACTATAGATATATCCAATGAACTCACACTTCAGCAGGTTTTCGGTCCTTCATAATCAAAGCTATGATGGCGGCGATGATAAATCCGGGAAAAATCAATCCCCAGGCATAACTCCAAAGCGCCGTGGATAGTCCAAATTCGGATGTTCGGGCATCCACTTCATCAAGAGCTTCCTCCAGGGCATCTTCTCCCATCAGACCGCCAATTTTTTCTATCGTCTCCATGGCAATTTCCTTCTGAATATCAAGCAAATCAGGAGCAATATAGTTGAGCAGGACAAAGTAGAATATGATGTACAGTAAATTGCCCACCACATAAGTGAGAAATGCAGGCTTCAGGGCATCTCCAAAACTGGTAAACTCCAATTCTGCTTTATCGGCTTTCACGGATTGTACCATAAAGTAGATGAAAACAATAGTGCTGACCCATCCGGCTACACTGAAGACCATCCTTGCATTGATGAGGTAAAAAACCAGCACAATACCACTGGTAATCAGGCCAGCTATTATTCCGTTTTTAATGGAGGGATTCTCAAGACTTAACATCAGCAAACATTTTGATTGATGGGAATGCGATATGTTGATTTCTTTATCAAATGATCAAGATTCTTAATCCTAATGTCATATTTAGCTTTTTATCAACATACTATAAAGTAGTGTGAGTAGTAATGTGTTAAGGGTCTACTATCTCAAAGGTAGTATTTTAAGCCAATACAAAGTAATAGAGTGAGCATCCTGTCTGTGAACCCATCTTTTATCGTAATCCAGGTTCAGTCAGGGAAAAGGATAAAACGTCAGCTATTGATAATTGTCATTCCTTTGTTAATCACCCCGATCACTTTACCAGGCAATTCCCGGTCCAGGTATGGGTTGTTTTTAGATCGGGACTTAAATTCGGACGTAGAGTGAGCTGAGGTTTCTTCCGGGTGAAAAATGGTCAAATTTGCTGGCTGGTTGCGCTGAATGGTCGGTATTTCTAAACTAAGTGCTTTACGGGGAGCAATAGCCAACACATTTACTAAGTGATCAAGCTTTTTGGGTTTGCCCCAGGCTTTTAAGAGAATATTGAATGAGGTCTCCAGGGAGCTGATGCCAAAGTCAGCGTAGGCAAACTCAAGCTTTTTCCCTTCGATATTGACGGGACGGTGATTGGAGGTAATAAAGTCAATTTGTCCGTCTTTGACAGCTTTCAGAAGAAATTTTCGATTTTCTTCAGATCGTAACGGTGGTAATACCTTATAGTTGGGATCGAAGCTACTGGTACTCTCTACGGTTTCCAGTAGATTCTGTACCGGTATGGAGCAAGTCACTGCATATCCGTCCTCTCTGGCCCTGACAATCAGTTCCACACTTTCCCTGCAACTGATATTCAGTAGATGAAGCCGGGATTCACTGTACTTGAGCAGGTCAAGATCCCTTTTTACCATCATGACTTCGGCGAGTTCAGGTATGCCGCTCAGGCCAAGGGAAACACTTATAGGACCTTCATCAATGAGCCCATCCGTAACCAATCCCCTGGTTGACGGATGATTGATCAATATGCCATCAAATGATTTGACATACTCCAGACCGCGCAGTAACATGCCGGGATTTTGTACCGAATTTTTACCATCAGTAAAACCAATGGCACCGGCATGCTTCATGTCGATCAATTCGGCCAGCTCCTCGCCCTTACAACCTGTGGTAAGGCTGCCCAGAGGATAGATATCTGTACTCAAATGTTCCCCTCGTCTGATGAGGTATTCTACTTCTGATTTGGACTGAATAGCCGGATAGGTATTGGGAAGAACCGCCAGACCTGTGTATCCTCCTTTGGCAGCAGCTGACGACACCGAGGTTATGGTCTCGATATGCTCGAAACCCGGATCTCCGACAAAAGTGCCTACATCCAGCCATCCCGGAGAAATACAGGCTCCACCAACATCAATGGTTTTTGCCTTGCTGGAAATGGAATTGCGGATGGCTTCGATAATACCATTCTTAATCAGAATATCTTTGACCTGACCATGGTGTGAGGAAGAAGGGTCAATGATTCTTACCTGCTTGAGCAGTACTTGCATATAACGCTGAGGATCTTCTTATGTTGACCAAAAGCGTATGATCAACGTCTCCAAAGCTAAGAAAATCAGGGCTAAAATCAGGCAGTATTTCCAAAGAATGATACCCCTGTCTTTCTCCTGAATAAATTGAGATAAGTCAGCCAGTTGTGTTCGTTGCACAATGTTTGCATGTTCCTGATACCGAGCTGCAATCTCGTCTGAAGAAAAACAGGATGGATCACTCTCCAGCCGGTTGCTGTTGAATGCGATGGTATGAAGGATGTCTCCCTTGTCCAAAAAGACATTGTAGAAGCCCGCTTCCCTGATTTGATCATGCATATTCAAGATCACATATTTACCCTGACTCTGTTGACCGGGAATAAAAGATTTTTCACCATCCACCTTGTAGACTACCTCCGCACCGGTAGACCTGTTTTCGATTTCAATGATGTTATCCTGACCGATTGTATATGCAGGCTTGGAGACTTTTCCGGTAGATAACGCCATCTTGTAGAGCATGGGTATGAATACTTCGGCCTGCTCTACCAGGTTGTTATAGTTCTGTTGAATCGGTGCTGCTGATAAATACAAGTGCCCACTACCTATACTGTGTTTGGAGAGATATACTTTACCATCCCTGTAACCAAGTAGCCTTTCGTACCCCGAACGAGGACTCTGCATACCATAGTTGCCCTGGGTGGTAGGTAGCCTCAGATTTCTCTGAGCTCCCTCAAAGACATCATTGAAAATAAATTCCTGGTCATTATAGTAGTTGACTGTCCTGGCCACTGTGTCAAATGCCTCAAAGCGCCCCGCGTTCAAATTATTCAGGAAGGCATTATAGGAGTCAAGATTGATCTGCGGTGAAGGTATTACTAACACATTTCCACCTCCTTCAATGTAGTTGGACAGGGCTGCGGTCATCCCGGACGAGATGTCATCCAACTCATTGAGCAAGATCAATTGGTACTGGTTAAAGGATGAATAGTCAAGGTTGGTTACGGACCGGTTGTCCCTCATAAAATATTGTTCACTGGCAAAAGCTGCATCCACATAGCGATTGGGTTCATTCTTGTTGACTACCAGCGTTCTTATCTGTTGTTTAACCTCAAAGGAGAGGTAATACACATCGTCAAACTGGATGGGGAAATCGGTGATTTGCAATTCTACCCGTTGCAGACCTGGCTCAAGCACACTGAGGTAAACAGTGTCTACTACTGAACTGTGACTGGGTATATCCAGAGAGCCTACTGGTTTGACTGCTCCATTTCGACGAATACTCAGTTGTATATTTTCTACTGGTTGATCTGACCAGTTTTGCACTTTCACCAGGAGTGTGTTGGCCTGGTCCACCATCTGTACCGGAGCTTCAAACCAGGCTGAATCTATACTGACATTTTGTTCGATCACCGCTTGCAAAGGGATCAGATTGTATTCCAGCGTAGTGTCGGATAGTTCAAAGTCCGTAATATTTGTCTGAAAATCTGAGATGTAGTAAAGGATCTGGTTAGGACTATCCTGATCCTGCATCAGTAATTTCTGACGATATAGTACACTTGAGAGTGGGTTTACTTCTGCAGTGAGTTCAATTTCGTCAATGGCAGCCAATGCCTGTTCCTGGCCGATTAATCGCTGTTGTCTGGCCGTCATATCATGAGTGATCACCTGAAATTGATCCTCCAGTTGGTAGGCGCGAACGATCTCTTCCGCTTTTTGCTTGGCTTCGTCTAGCAGGGCTGCATCAGCACCCCTGGAAGCCATGCTGTATGAGTTATCCACAAATACACTGACCAGTTTCCTTCCTTTCCTTACCGTATCATCTTTTTTGATAAAGGGTTGTGCAAAACCCAATACCAGGAAAAGGACGGCAAGTAACCGGCACAACAGGATCAACAGATTTTTCAGCCTGGACCTGATGCTGGATTCTTCTTTGATCTCTTTCAAAAACCTGACATTGGTAAAGTATACCTTCTTGTATCTCCGGAAATAGAATAGGTGGATGATGACCGGAATGGCCAGTGTGGCTAAAGCGACAAGAAAGACAGGATAAAGAAACTGCATATCAGGTAAAAATATGAATCACCTTCATTCGAACGCAAGAATAGGGCAAGGAGTTTTCCCAATCGCAGAATAATCCGGGAATATGCATTAGAATATCTATTGCGAACCAAATATGCCTGTCCGCCATGGCTGGCCAGGCGGGCTGCAAATACGGGCACAGAAGCACTTTTTGATTCTCATCAAGATGGTGACCATGGCCAACCCACCCGCTTTCGAGGTTCACTCACTTCGAGCACTGTCGTACTCGACTCTAGCGAGATCGTTCGCTCATGAGTCAAAAAGTCCTTGGAGCATCTTGCCTGGCGGCCAGACAGGCCCGTCTTTATTGCCTATTTGGCTCTCATAACGAAATCCCAATACCTAACCTGGACGAGCCAGAACCAAAAAAGTACCATGCAGTAAATCGAATTGCCCAGATGCATCAAGAGGATGTATCCTACAGTTGATCAAAGCCATAAAGTTGGCTATACTATATGGAA
>JAUILF010000269.1 GCA_030433135.1 Bacteroidia bacterium
CTTAGCATAATGATCATATTCGTTACCGCCGCGCCAATACCCGTCATATCGTCGGGGGTATCATCATAAAATACTTGCCAAATAATCGCCTGCGTACTCGAGGCTAAGCCAATCAGAAATAACAAAGCCAACACCCACACCCCATACAGAAGCAATAGATGTCACTGTCACAAAGGCTGATTGGTCAATCTTTGCGATTTCTTGACGGATCATCATGGATTCACGTCTTGAGCATACGGTTACTAGCTTGATACGTTCAAGGTTAGAATAGCCACCAACGATGTTATATTTGGTAATACCTCTTTTAACCTCATGAAGGATAAATTGCTCGATTTCAGCTTCTTTCTGGGCACTTTCAAACCGGGCATCCATCTCCACAATCCGACTGGAAATAGATTCATTGGTCATACTATCTTTAATCTCTTCATATCGGCGGAAAGCTGACAAGGACTGCAAATAATTTCCCTGATCCTCGTGTACCCGGGACAACACCAGGTAGGCTTTTCTCTCTACTTCGGGTTGCTGGTCGATCAACGAAAGTGCATCACTCAGATTATCTATCGCATCGGAAAACCGACGTCGCTGCCTTTGTACATCAGCAAGTTCGATAAGGGTCAGTGAAAGGGTGTATTTGCTATCGAGCTTTCTGCGAATTCTGATACTCTCATTCAGATCTGCTTCCGCAAGTCTTAATTTTCCCATCAGGTTATAAAGCCTGCCCCGGTTTTCATAGACATATCCCAGGCCAAATTCCCATCCGGTCTTCCTGTCATAAATTTCCTGAATATTATAGCATTCCAATGCCTCCTGATACCTGCCATTGGTCGAATAGGCGTTACCAAGATTATTCAGCACTTCGCTCATTCCGGTAGTATCTCCCGCAGATTCATAAGTAGACAATGCTTCTTCATACACTTCGTAGGCATCGTCAAACCTTCCAATGTTTTTAAGAATAGTAGCTTTCGCATTAAGTGTCATGGCTACAGAACGGCTGTCTCCCAGGGCATCGAACAGCAGAATAGCATCATTGAAATCGGCGAGGGCCCCTTCCATATCCTCCATACCCTTCTTAACCACTGCCAATTGGTATAAGGTATTGACATAGATCACAGTATCAGGATTATCATCCAGATAGTCTCTCAGACTGTTAAAATGATGCAGGGCATCCACAAACTCCCCTCTGTTTTTACGTACAGCACCCAGATAGTAATTGCTGTAAGCTACCCAAAAAGGGTCTTCTATTTTTTCAGCCAACCTCTTCCCCTCATTGGCTAATTGCAGCGCCTTTTCCGGATCTCTGCGGTTATTTTCCCAGGCTAAGTCAAAGAGTGCATCCATACGGATACTGTCACTGGAAGTCGTGTCAATGATTTCCTGTAGGGATGACATGAGTGGAGTCTGTGCATGAACTTCAGGGCATATTGCACCCATCGACAACAGACTACAACTCATCAAGTGGAGTACGAATCTGAATCTATTCACTGGTTGTAATTGGGATTACCTACCAAAAATAAGGTATACCCCCCAGTTTCCCACAAGGATTGACTGATTACTGAAAAATACCTCCTCCGTGACAGCGAATAACCCTGGAGGGATATTGCTCAATAAGTCGATAGTCATGAGTGGCAAAGAGCACCGTGGTCTTTTGCTCCTGATTAAGACGATAGATCAACCTCAGAATCTCATCAGACGTATCCGGATCGAGATTACCGGTAGGTTCATCGGCAATCAGGAGTTCCGGATTGTTCAAGAGTGCACGGGCGATACCGACCCTCTGTTGTTCACCACCGGACAATTCGAATGGCATTTTGTGCTTCATTTATTTGAGTCCGACCTGAGACAACACTTCATCCACACGTTCATCAATGGCAGATCTGTCTTTCCAGCCGGTGGCTTTCAGTACAAAAACCAGATTGTCTTCCATGTTACGGTCATATAGGAGGTTAAAATCCTGGAAGACCATCCCCAGCTTCCTTCTCAGCTTGTACAAATGTCTGGCCTTGATTTTACTCAAATCAAAACCAGCTACCGTGCCTTCTCCCTTCACCAGGGGAAGGGCACCATATACCGTCTTGAGAATGGAAGACTTCCCGGTCCCGGTCTTACCTATTAAATACACGAATGCTCCTTTCTCCAGCTCCAGGGTTACATCGTGTAGCACCAGGTGATCTTCCTGATATATATCCACCTTTCGCAGGGAGACAACCATGTCACTTGTGTGCTCAAAATGCCTGGTATGAACACTTTGTAATTCCGCTTGTTTTTCTTCCAGGATATCCGCTTGCATTATTCTGAGATTTAAATATATCAACCAATATAGTAATATTTAAATTACTGATAAACAACATGGTGAAAAAAGAGCAGTGGTAAGCCAACATTATTAGCGATCTCTTCGTAATTTTGACCCCACTGACGAGGTATATAACGATGAAAGGCATAAAAAGAATACATATTATTAGTCTTATCATGATTGGTGTAGCAGTCACCCTGCTAGTCTCCGCTTCTAAAGACATGAGTAGTTATGCTACCTTTTCACAGGCCATGCAGAGTAGTTCTGCTGTGAAAGTGGTAGGAACGCTTTCCAAGGATAAGGAGATGTACTACAATCCTGCTGAAGACCCCAACTACTTCTCGTTTTACATCCAGGACATGGATGGAGAGGTTAAGAAAGTAGTATTGCATGAAGCCAAGCCTCAGGATTTTGAATTGAGCGAGCAGATCGTGGTCACAGGCAAAATGCGTGATGACACCTTTATGGCAAGTAGCTTGCTTATGAAATGTCCTTCAAAATATAAGGACGAGGAGATTTCTGTTCGTTCTGACATCAGCATTTGATGGGTGAGATTGAATACATCGGTGAACACCTATTTCCCGGACAAATAGGACAGTTCCTTATTGTCCTGGCCTTCTCGTCGGCTCTTTTTTCTGCTATTTCATACTTCTTTGCGGTAAAGAATCAGGATCACCCCTTAGAGGCTGCAACCTGGCGAAAAATGGGACAGGGTGGATTTATTCTCTTAGCTGTTTCTTCTTTTGTAATCATCGGGACCCTTTTCTATATCATGGTACAGAAGTACTATGAGTATGAGTACGTGTGGTCTCATGTCTCTGATCAACTGCCATTCCGTTATTTGTTTAGTGCTTTTTGGGAAGGTCAGCAAGGGAGTTTCCTGCTTTGGATATTCTGGCATAGTGTTCTGGGATTGATATTGATGCGGGTATCGGGCCGATGGGAACCATCCACCATGGCCACGCTGGCCCTGGTCCAGGCTTTTCTGTTTTCGATGATTCTGGGCTTGCATATAACACCTGACTTCAAATTGGGTGCTACTCCCTTTTCGTTATTGCGTGAATCTGAGGGCATGACTCAACTCCCTATCTTTAATAATGCCAACTACCTGAGCATGATTGAGGGTAAGGGGCTGAACCCCCTGCTCCAAAACTACTGGATGACCATACATCCACCGACATTGTTCCTGGGTTTTGCTTCCGTGACCATACCCTTTTGTTATGCCGTTGCCGGATTATGGGAGGGAAAGTATCAGGAATGGTTAAAGCCTGTTCTACCCTGGGCCTTGTTTTCAGGTGCCATACTTGGAACAGGAATAGTGATGGGTGGTGCCTGGGCGTACGAAGCACTTAGCTTTGGTGGTTACTGGGCCTGGGATCCGGTCGAAAATGCATCGCTGGTACCATGGTTAATACTAATCGCAGGGATTCACACCAATATGGTAGCTAAGTCGACAAAACACGGTATTAAAGCTACTTATACTTTTTATGCTTTGTCCTTTTTCTTTATCCTCTACTCAACTTTTCTTACCCGAAGTGGAATCCTCGGCGACAGCTCTGTTCACGCTTTTACGGAAATGGGGCTGGAGTGGCAACTGGTCATTTTTATGGCTTCTTTCGGAGTTCTTTCACTGATTCAATACTTCAGCAAGGGCAGGCACATTCCGGTACCGGAAAAAGAAGAGTCTTTCACTTCTCGTGAATTCTGGATGTTTATTGGTTCACTGGTCCTGTTATTCTCCTCGGGCCTGATCACATTTACTACTTCATTGCCGGTGCTGAACAAGTTGATGACCTTTTATGGTGATCTGGTAGGACAGGACGTATCTGACTGGCATATGGCTACTCCTGAAGATCCCATTGCCCATTACAATCGGTTTCAACTTTGGATTGCAGTCTTAATTGGGATACTGTCGGGTTTCACACAATTTCTGATTTATAAGGAAAAAAGATGGGATCAGCATAAGCGCAAATTCTGGCGAAATATGCTCGTTTGCGTTTCCATCAGTGTAGCAGTTTCATTCCTGACCAATCTATGGATGAAGGCAGAAGGTTTTGCGTATTTGCTACTGCTCTTTACGACCGTGTTTGCCGTAGTATCCAACCTGATGTATCTGGGAAGTGTATTAAAGATGAAAGTAAAGTCCGCGGCGTCAGTGATTTCCCATGTTGGCTTTGGACTAATGATCCTGGGTGTTATGTCCTCAGGTATCAACAAGACCTTTATTTCCAATAACTCCTTTGCGATGAGGGGTATCTTCAGCCCGGAAGATGAACGAATTCAGAAAAACGTCTACCTCATCAAAGGTGAACCGCTCCCCATGGGAGGTTACATGGCTACCTATCTGTCAGATACGATGATAGACAACAACCGGCATTATCGCATTCAATTTGACAAACTGGATGAGGATAAAAAAGCCATAGTGGAGACATTTCAGTTGGAACCCTATATCACCTACAATAAGGAACTCACCGAGATGGTCAATCCCAACCCATCTACCAGGAGGTACCTTCACAAGGATATTTTTTCACACATTACTGCGGCCCCACCCAAACACATCAGTGTAGAGGCTGCACGTGAGGAAGATGATTCACTCAATTATCAGTCTTATTCACTGAGCCTGGGCGATACCTTACAGGTGGAAGACTTGTTCTTTTCCCTGGAGGAACTAATACTTCAGCCCACTCATCCTGAGTACAAGCCTGATGATGACGATCTGGCCTACGGTGCCAGACTGGCGGGCTGGGATTCAACCGGACGAAGATATCACACCAATCCTGTCCTGGCCATTAAGGAACAGAGGTATATATTTAGTTTTTACGATGACATTCCCGAGCTGGGTGTCAGGATCCGATTGACAGAAGAAGGGCTCAACAAACTGTATCCCCTTGAGCAGACACTCTCCTATGAAAGTTACCACCAGAAACTAGGCGATCGCTTTACCGTCGGAGACCATAAGGTTACCATTAGCGGGTTTGATCGAAATCCCGAACATCGTAATTATCAGCCGGAAGACGGCGACATTGCCGTGGCTGTGATCCTGGATATAGTCAGTCCCTCCGGAGAGCCATTTCAGGTCAGACCCATTTTTCTGATCAGGGAAAACCGGACCTATATGATCAAGGATTATCAACCTACCCTGGGGTTGTCCAGTAAGTTTGCCTCTATTGATCCTGCGACAGAAACACTGGAACTTCTCTTTGCACAAAATGACATGGAGGAAGTACTCTTTCCCGTTGAAATAGCCACCGATGCACCCAGGGATGATTTCATTGTACTGGAAGCTATTGTATTTCCGGGCATTAATTTCTTTTGGCTCGGTTGTGTCCTGATGATGGGTGGAATGCTTTTGGGGATGCTGCGAAGAATGAACTGGATCTAGATCCACACTTAATGAGGAAAAATGCTATTTTAACCGGGGTTATGTATTAGGATTTCGTCATGAGAACCAAATAGGCAATTAAGACGGGTACTCCAAGGACTTTTTGACTCGGAAACATGGTAGTCATCATGAAGAGAATCAAAAAGTGCTTATGTGCCCGTATTTGCAGCATATTTGGTTCGTAATAGTAATTCTAATGCATATTCCCGGTTTCATAGTCTCAGTGGCCTGAATGCATAAATAAGTAGTGATAACGCATTGTCCTTCCTTGCTCCAGTTTTCGATACTCACCTATCAAACTGGTTGCTTTTACCAACAAATCATGAATAAACCTGACTGGGTATGGTACATACTCCGGTTTCTTTTTTTCAAAAACATATAATATCGAACTTTTACAATGAAGATCAGTTTTATTGGGTCTGGGAATGTTGCTACCCAGATGGCTCTGGCTTTGAACCGAATTAGTAGTGTAAAAATAGACCAGATTATCAGTCGTGACCGCAATGAAGCCAAACACCTGGCTCAGCAGGTCAGGGCAGATCACACCGATGATTTTTCCCGCATCAACAATTTTGACCTGTTGATTATGGCAGTCAGCGACGATTCCATAGATGAGATATTGGAAAAGGTTGAATTGCCAAATAACAAGATCATTTGTCATACTGCTGGTTCAGTCTCATCGGAAGTCCTGAAGAACGTATCCCGTAAATACGGAGTTATCTATCCTTTGCAGACGCTATCAAAAACCAAAGATGTTGATTGGACGGACTTGCCGGTTTTCTTGACCACATCAGATGATTCTACCCAAAAAAGATTGCTACAGGTCATTAAGCAATTGACCAGGGAAACTCATATCATAACTGATGAGCAAAGATTTGCCCTTCATGTATCGGCTGTTTTTGCCTGCAATTTTTCCAACGCAATGATGCAAGTCAGTGAACAAATATGCCAGGATAACAACCTTGACTATAAACTATTGTCACCACTGATTGCCGAGACGTTTGAAAAGTTAGGTAAAATGGGTCCCCGGCACGCTCAGACCGGACCAGCCAGGAGAGGAGATACCAGAGTGATGCAGAAACATTTAGACTTTTTGCAGGATCGAGCTTTGGAAAAAGACATTTATAAGATGGTGAGCGATTATATACAATCCCGCTCGTAGTCCGATAAGGTGTGACGAAAAAGCCGCACTACTTTTAGTGCGGCTTTGTAATACCAACTTATGTACCAGTACTGCAAACTTAAATTTTGATTAAACTGAATGTTGTTTCAAAAGAAGATGCCAGTGCCGGGAGATACAGCCGGATGATCCGACTTTACACCAGACCTTCTCTACCCCGATGGGGAGGGAAAATTTGATATCCCGATACACTGGCCGTCACCCAATTTGATCCTCACAAGCCCAATCCCCACCCGGGGGATTAGATGGAAATGGCAACTTGCCGAGATTGCTCGAATGTGCAGCTATGGGTGTACTCTGCGGATCAGCAAAATGGGGGGCGAATTGCTCAATACCAAATAGAAAATACATAAACACCTTGCACAGAGACCAAAGTCTCCATTCAGTGGCATATACGATCATAGTGGGTAAATTTTATTCATCAAATCATTTTTTCTTACAAACCAATCCCGGAAAAACTTCCGGTTTGACGCTTTGAATGCATTCGATGAATACAACTACGACATAGAACAGATTCACGAGAAATCTATCGCAGTATAGTTAAGGATGTGATCGTAAAGAAAGGGGTAAATGTTCGTGTATAGTGTATTAAAGTAATAATCGAACAAATATTGCATAAAACCGAGGGGAAATATGTTAAAAGATCAGTTTGATCCCGGATAAAGGGTACCTGATAGCTTCATCCGATTGCTTTACGCTTTTAATGCGGGGTTTGCTATCTTGAATACCGGATGGAACTTACCCAGGACATTCTGCGCGGGATACTTGGCACTACCTTCATGCTGGGCATTTGTTACCTGATTAGCCGGGATCGGAGATCTATTGACTGGCGTCTGGTCCTGATGGGAATACTACTGCAAATTGTACTGGCTATTCTCGTGCTTAAAGTCCCTTTTGTTCGAACTGCTTTCCGGGTGGTAGTGGATCTATTTGTGTTAATGATTGCGGCAACGGAGGAATCTGCCAGGTTTCTGTTTGGAGACCTTGCTATCCCGGGTGGTACCTATGGTATGGCCTTTTATGTCCTGCCCACCATCATCTTTTTTTCAGCCCTGTCCTCGTTACTTTACTATTTAGGCATCCTCCAGCGTGTTGTGTATGGGTTTGCCTGGATTATGAAACGAAGCATGCGGCTGACCGGAGCCGAGAGCCTGGCAGCAGCTGCTAACATATTCATAGGGCAGACCGAGGCACCACTGGTGGTAAAACCATACCTGGAACAAATGTCCAAATCCGAGATCAATTGTCTGATGACCGGGGGATTTGCCACTATAGCCGGTGGTGTCTTTGGAGCCTATATTGCCATGTTGGGTGGAGAATCTTTCGAGACCAGGCAACTTTTTGGCATGCATCTGCTTACTGCTTCGATCATCAGTGCACCTGCTGCTATTGTAGCAGCCAAGATGATTTTCCCTGAAGGGAGGGAGCCAGGTAGTGGCACGGATATGCACGTACCGCCTGGTATGTCGGGTAGCAACCTGCTTGATGCCCTCAGTAGAGGAACCACAGATGGATTGAAGCTGGCCGTCAACGTGGGTGCCATGCTTCTCGCCTTTATGGCATTCATATATTTTTCCAACTTTCTCTTGATGCAAATCGGAAGTTGGACTCAATTGAACGAGATGATTGTAAATAGCACCTCCGGAGCTTACGATGGATTGAGCCTGCAGTACATTCTCGGTCTTCTTTTTGCACCGATCGCCTGGGTCCTGGGAGTTCCGTACA
>JAUILF010000270.1 GCA_030433135.1 Bacteroidia bacterium
GTATTCCCCATTCAACCTCAATGAGTTATTGATATTCTTTTTATCGAATACGAAACTGTATCCAGTCAATTTTTCAAGCTTTTCGAATGCTGAAGTCAAGTTGTCATTGCTGAACAATACAGTGGCACTGGCATCTTTTATATTTTCTACTTTTTGCCCAAGACTGGGCTCGGCGGCCAACAATGCCGTACACAACAGTACCTGAAACAAAAAGCCATAAATAGAATGCATTAAAAGGTTCCTAAGTAGGAGTAGAAGTTTACATTTCATATTTTTGATATGTTTAATGTGTTGAATAAACCATTATAACAGGATCTCCGAATGAAAATTGATGCCTCGAAACATTGCATTTCATTGGAGAAACATTCTTGTACAGCAGTGCTCCTTGAGCATTGCTGTACTTATGATTGGGTCATTTTTTCATCTCTTATTGTTTAAGATTTAGTCTGATTGATTTTTCATCGATTTCATAGTCAAAGCCAACGGTAAAACTCAGGTTCTCCAGCACATTTTCCAGCGATTGGTCTTTGAACTTTGCGGTAACATCCCACTCGTCTGAAGTGTCGTGATCTGTCTCAATTTCCACTCCGTACCAATTTTCCAATTTTGACAGCACCTCGTGCCTGCCGGCATTTTCGAAATAGATAATGTTATCTTTCCACCCAAAAACTTTGTCCCAGTGGTAGAGGAATATCTCCGGAGTTTGATTTTCAACAAAACTGGCCCCCTGACCAGGTTGTAGATACTGGGTGCTAATGATTTCGTTTTTACCGTTATATTGTTCAACTCTAACCTTGCCTGATGCAAGCGCTATTTGGACTTGATTTTGAAGGCTGTCTGATTTAATATTAAATGAGGTTCCCAGAACTGTTGTTACAACGTTGCCTGTTTTTATATGGAAGGGACTTGATTCATCCTTTTTTACCTCGAAATACCCTTCGCCGATTAACTCTACATTTCTGGAGTCATCAGGAAATTCGGAGGGAAACAAAAGTTTACTGGAGGCATTTAACCAGACTTTTGTCCCATCAGGCAACTTGATTTGACTTTTGACTCCGGGTGGGTTTTCTTTGACCACGAACTGTAACGAGTTATCAACTACTTCATTGACAGTTTCATTAGGGGCCAGCACAAAATAAGCACCCACGCTTAAAAGCAGCATAACTGAAGCGGCAACCGCATACCTTATAAAGCGACTGACACCTTTATCATGGAGGTGATCATTATACGATTTTTCTGTATTTCCTGATTTTAAGATATTGTGCAGCACCTCCTCATAGTCCGCACTCGACGGGTCCTCATTACTGAAACGCATAGAGAGGATAATTTCCCGGGCCAGGTTAACCCGCTGAACTCTATTGGGATGACATTGGAGCCAATTGTTCCAGAAAACGATGTCATTCTTAGTCGGATTTTTAACCCATCTGCGGAATTCTTCGTCTGCTACAAATTGTTCAATAGAATAATTTTCGTAATTCATTACTGCTGCGTTCTATTCTTATAAGGGGAAGAGTTTTAAAACGACACCAAAAAAAATTAATTAATTCCTGCCGTTCAGGGTGTCCAAGACATGAATGATCATACAGACTGGTACTAATATTATATATATATATATATTCCTTTATTGACCACTACCTGGGATTAACTCACCGGCATTTTATTATATTTCTTTTTATCATTGCCATCATTGTAGCTCCTGTAATCTAAGAACAACACCATGGTAACAGACATCAGTTTTGAGTCAATTAAGCACATACTATCTACTGTCAGTAACACAGAGTTGCTGGAAAGCATAGAATTGGCCTTCTTGCATTACAGTAATCAAAAGGCGGTGGTGCCTCCAGTTGGAACTATAAGTTTCGATGATCCTCGCGGCGATGTCCACATTAAATATGGCTATATTCTCAATGACGACTACTACGTAATAAAAATTGCTTCCGGATTCTATGATAATCCTAAGCAAGGACTGCCATCCAGTAATGGAATGATGCTGGCATTTAACCAGAAGACGGGGGTGTTAGCGGGTATTCTGTATGACCAGGGATATCTTACCGATGTTCGCACCGCAGTAGCAGGGGCTATTTCCGCTAAGTACCTGGCCCCAACCAAAGTTCATACCATCGGCATTATGGGAACCGGTACTCAGGCCAAACTGCAGTTGGAGTTCCTGAAAGGTGTGGTGGACTGCCGCAAAGCCCTGATTTGGGGGCGTTCGCAAGAAAAGCTGGTTGCTTACCAGGAAGCCATGACAGATTCAGGATTCCAAATAGAAACTACCCTGGAGGGGGATAACATAGCAGAAAACTGTCAACTTATCGTCACGACCACACCGGCTACCGAACCTATATTAAAATGGTCTGACCATCTGACTGGTACTCATATTACCGCTATAGGAGCTGATACCGTAGGTAAGCAGGAACTTGACTTGCAGATTATCTCCAAAGCCGATCTCATCGTGACGGACAGTACGAAACAGTGCACAAGGCATGGAGAGATTCACAAAGCTTTCAACCAGCATTTGGTAGAAACTAATTCGTTGGTCGAACTGGGACAGCTAATTGAACAGGGTAAAATAACCAGGAAAGAGAACGATCTGACCATATGTGACCTGACAGGTATTGCTACCCAAGATATACAGATTGCTAAGTTAATCCTGGAGCACAAGTAATCATTTCGGAGCTATATTCCTTTCAAGAGCGTGCATCAGGGCAGTGTACAATTGGTTCAGGTCACATTCATAATAATGCTTTAGGTATTTGTTGGCATCATCTATGGAAGCATGCCGTACATGATCCTGATATCTTAAATCTTTGAATATCTCAGACATCACTTTGGGAAATTTAGCCGGATGCGCAGTGGCCAGACACAGTAGCGGTATATCTTCAGGTAGTTCCTCTTTTAAGGTGAGTGCGGACTCAAGAGCCACCGCCCCATGTGGATCTAACAGGTATTGCTCCTGTTCAAAGAGATTCCTTATTAGGGCTTTAGTCCTCTGATCATCAACCGATTCCGCTATAATCCCGCGTCTAATTTGTGCCAGGGATTCAGCGTCAAATGCTACTTCTCCGGTCTTATTGAATTGATCAAACCAGGTACGGAATTTAATATGATCCATACCGGTTCGAATGAACAGGTATCTCCAGAAGTTGTAGGGAATCACAATATCCATGGCAGATGATATGGTGTTGATAAGCGCTTTCCTGGACATCACACCATCGGTAAAGATGCGAAAAAGGGTGGCATTGCTGTTATTGGCGCAAATAAGTTTCTCTAACGGCAGCCCCATTTCCATCGCAATGGCCCCGCTACACAAATTGCCAAAGGCACCCCCAGGTACTGCAATTACTGCTTTTTCACCGGAGTTTTCAGTAACACGGAAGTACCCATAGAAATGGTGCACTATCTGAGCCATTACCCGGCCCCAATTGATTGAATTTACAGATGAGATTGAATACTTCTTTTTAGTGTCTGCATCTCCCATAAGCTGGGCGATTACGCGGTCCAGGTCGTCACCACCATCTGGACACTCCTTAACCGCCACTGATCGTATGTTGGTCTCATCCAGTTGGGTCATTTGCCCGACCTGTTCCGGAGATATCAGCCCTTGAGGATAAAGAAGCCAGGCATTAATGGTTTTTTTGCCAATAGCCGCATACCCACATGCGGGTCCGGTATCACCAGTGGTAGCCACCAGAATATTTCGCCTTTCGTTTCTCCGGGTCAGGAAATATTCCATCAGGTTCAGCAGAAATCCCATGGCTATATCCTTGAAAGACAAGGTAGGGCCACGGAACAACTCAAGTATGTAAACATTCTTTATTGACTTGCATGGAAGGACCGGAGTGATCGCCGGAGATTCAAAAGTGCCATAACTTTTATCAATAATCTCTCTTAGATCCACTGCAGGTACTATGGAGCGATCTAAATACAGTGAAATTATCTCGAAAGCCAGGTCGGTAAAACTAAGTGGCCTCCAACTATCCAATTGTTCCGGGGAAACTTTGGGAATGTACTCAGGTACATACAATCCACCGTCAGGAGCGTATCCGTTGAGAATAGCGGTCTCAATGTTTACCGGATCAGTTTTACCCAAAGTACTGATATATTTCATCATGAAAGGCTGTTAATGGATTTCAGACCAAACCCGGTCTGGTATTGAAAAAAGTTTATCTGCAATAGCTTTCATTTCCAGATGTCGTTTTTGGTTGCTCACTTCAGGGTAATCAATATGGTATTGACGAAACCGCCAAAAGGCAGCTACTGCTGCCCCATACACTGCAAAAGCTTTCATGGAAAATTTTTCAAGTTTAGTAAGTTGATTTGTACTTTGATACCCCTTAAGCAAACCTTGAACCAGTTCCAGGCGGATCTCTCCGGCAGAATCGGTACAGGTTCCGGCAATGGTAGTACCCAGATCAAAGACCCGGTAGTGATAACAGGCCTCTTCAAAATCTGTTATGGTTAAATCTCTATTATCGATGATCACATTATCAAAAAATATATCACCATGAATCAGGCTTTTAGGCAACTTGTGGCTGAGGAAAGATTGTATATATAATCTCATTTCTCTCAACCAGTGCACAAATGGGTCTGGCAACCCACAAAGTATCACATCGTTGAATCGTTCAATACCATAGCTGAATTGGTTGTCTAGGAATTCGGGTGGAGCAATATTGTGAAGCTGAGCCATTTGCGCCCCAATCTTTTGTAAATGGACAGGTTGAAGGTCCCTTATTACCATTCCCGGAATATATTTTTTAAGGAAAAAACTCCCCTCCTTGACCTTGATCAGATATTCACCAGTTTTGGTGGAAACTACTTGGGTGGTTGAAAAGCCTTCTTCCTTTAAATACTGTAACAGGGTGATTAAATTGATGGTCTCCTGGTCGGTCTTAATGCCTGACCTGGTGATTGTGGCTACATATTCTCCAGCTTCAGCTACCAGGTAAAAACTACTATTAGCCAGGCCTCCCTCCATTACCTGGCAGGATCTTATGCGACCAAGATTATATTTCGAAGCTATTTCGATTACTTGGTCAGGAGTAAGTTTGGTGAAATTGGCCATTGGGGCATACTTCTACTTACATTAAGTGGAAAGGGATAAAAACGACACCAAAAAAAATCAAAAAATTGTCGACTTTCAGTTAATTGGAATGAACTGAATTATAAAATGTTCAGCTTAAGACATTTCAGTGCCCGGTAAACAAGGTTCCTGGCGGATTTGGCATGTCCCAACTCCATGATTTCAGCCACATCAGCGTAGGAAAGGTCTTCATAATAAAAATAATAGATAGCCTCCTTTTGCCTGGCAGACAAACTTTTCATGGCCTTAGCCAGTTTCTTTTTTCTCTCGGTATCGAGTTGTTTGATAATAAGAACATGCTCTGCTGAAAGATCAACATCAAAGTTATAGCCATCTAAATTCTGATGGCTAATCATCTTGTTGGCCTGTTGTTTGTAACTGAGAATTTTTCTCCTGATACACTTGTATAGATACAGTTTGATGGAAGTTGTATTCGAGAGGTTTTTCCTTTTCTTCCGTAACTCAATAAACAGGTCCTGAATAGCATCTTTTATTAGGTCCCGGTCCTTGGTAAATTGAAATCCGTATTTATAAAGTTTGGAAAAATTTGATTTATAGATCGCAATAAATGCAGATTCATTCCCATTTTTGAACGACAACCACAACTCGTAGTCCTGCTGCTGATGCAGATCACTATAAGTACTGCCAGGCCGTTCTACGCTATATTGTTTTAAAAATTTCTTGACGTTGTCCAATCCGCCCAATAAATTTACTGTTAGCCTGAATACACTATAATTGCCCCGGTGTTGTAAGGATCAATCAACTTTGAATCTATCAAATCCGCAGATTCAATCCAATTTCCATCTCATTATTTATTGTGTGACATTGTATTGGACTGACCAAACCCTGGCACACACAAAGAGCAAGATTTCTTAATTTCAACTATAGCTACGCAAATAATTAGGTTAATATAAATAATCAGAATTATAGGTATATCACAATCAAAAAGCGCTAACAATGAAGTACTTGCTACTAATTTTCGCCACTACTTTCTGGTTAATGGCGAATGCACAAAACCACCAGAATGCAGAAGAAAAGACAGCGGTTGAAAATACGCTTCGCGATTATATTGAGGGCTGGTATAAAGGTGACACTGTCCGGATGGACCGTTCGCTGCATGATGATCTTGTAAAACGAATCCCAGTTAGGGATAACTCTGATAATGAAATAAAGCTGCGGTTAGTGCCAAAATCAAGAATGGTTGAATTAACTGGCGAAGGCGGTGGGGAAAGTCTGGATGGAACGTATCAAATCTTTGTTGATGACATCGAAAAGAACATTGCCACCGCAAGGGTATTGTCGCTGGAGTATCTTGATTATGTGCATTTAGTGAAAACAACTGAAGGATGGCAAATTGTTAATATTCTATTTTGTTCCCGTTGATAGAAGGTTGATAATCTCTGAAATACCCATTGAATTCAGAGGGAAATGGGTTGATGAGTTAGGTGAGTTCGAGATGATAATTGGTACAACACAAATAGCGGTTGTTGAAATATTAGAAGGAGACACCCTCCACAAAGCTATCTTGGAGTTTGTCAAGACGGGTCGTGCCAATTGTAACGATTGTCTACCTTTCGGGGTAAGGATTGTTTATGACTCACTATTGGTATGGAAGAAACACTATACCTTGATGTATACCACCCATCCTATAATACATATTCAAAGCTGTTATTGGTACAATCTGTAATCAACCCCCATTCAGACAATCGGGAGTATTCCGAGGAGGAAGTTTGGATGAGAAATGATATAAAAGCAAGATGATTAGTCTGATCAAGAAAGGTATAGGTTTAATCCTAGGCTCCGTTATATACCTATCATTACTTAGCGGTATGCCAGCAATATTTTGGATCGCAGCAGATGCTTATTTTGGAATTGGCTATATCAATTGGCTATCCGCTGGATTAGGATTCTTAAATGGCCTCTACTTATTGATACAATTTGCTCGAAGCAAGTTTGCAAATGACCTGAACGATTTTTTCGAATTAGGGCGATAGTGGGCTGCTATCGTCATCAATTTGCTTATTTTTTTGTGATTTCTGATGCTCTATAATCAAAGATGAGATGAGCCAAGTAGCTAAAAACAAACCTATTGAAAATTCCAATGAACTATAAATACCTGAACCGATCAATGTACTAGCAATAGCAAGTCCGAACAATCGGACATACTTGTTTGGTTCAGTAGATTTAAAAAAGTGTAACCAAAACGTTTGCCAAATGAACAACGCTAGGAATTGACCAAACCAAGCAAAAATCTTCAGGTAGTCCATATATGTTTCAATGAAATGTTGTTAATCATGACTCTCCCAAATCACCTCCTTTTCGACTACTCCATTCTCACGAATCATATATTTCCCTTCTGAGTCATGTTTGGTTAGCCAAATGCGCTCAAGATTGATAGTGTGAGCGTCTGGATGAGATTCTTTAACCTGATTGGTGAAGTACTTCAGATAATCCTCTACAGAGCGACTTTCATCGTATGTCTCTGATAATCCACTGTGACCTCTAGCGCTTTCAGAGGCGTACGATACGTCGCAGAAGATACGTTTAGGGTGCATTTGCCTTATAAAGAAGAGGGTTAGCTTTTGAAGCTCCATGTTCTCTGGTTACCAAGCGGTGTCATCAAGATTCATCTGCCTCTTTATCTATACTTATGTTGTCACCATTTTTTTGGATAAAATGAATTCCATCGATATCTATAACAACTATGTTGGTATCAAGAATCCCTTGTGCACCCAGTTCTGCTCCTGTCCGTAAATTTTCTAGTTCCTCTTTTTGCAGGGCTGCTTTTTCCCTTTGAAGTTTCACATATTCTCTTTCAATCTCTATCGCTTGCTTCATCTCCGCTAACTTCGCTGAAGGAAGATTTTCAAGCTCGCGTTCCATTAGTTCCTTCTCTATTTTCAGTTTTTCCGTCTCTGCTCTTAGTTTCTCTTTATTGGCTCTCTCCTGGCTTAATTTACTTGGAGATACCTGACCTGCGGATAGGGCTTTTATTATATATTCTCGTATTATATCAATAGTTAATTTCACACTCTCCCTAGCAAATTGATTCTCCATCAAAACACGGATTCTTGATGCCAAGCTGCCAGTACTTATCTCCTCGAATACCAGTTTTACATCCTCAATAGTCGAAAAAGATGACATTATCTTATGTAAAGCTGATATTATTTTTTGAGCATCATTTTCAGCATCTCCCAATAGAATGGACAGAATAATCTCAAAGTGTTCTCCTTTCTTTATAAGTTGTTGATCACTTATCAAATCAACCTCTATTACCTTTGAGTCTTGAACATACATGAAGAAGGTTTTTTGGGGGGGATACAAGGTCTCAATGCGTGCAATGGTCTCTCTTTGATCAGCCCAGGGCCAGGATGATCTATAGTCCCTTGATACCTTAAAGTCCTTTGTGATACTCTGTTCTAGCCCCTCCC
>JAUILF010000271.1 GCA_030433135.1 Bacteroidia bacterium
TTCAGGACAACCATCTTACTCCTGAACCGGAGGCCGATGCCGTAGATCTGATCCGAAGGTTATATCTGGATTTGATCGGGCTGCCACCATCTCTGGAGGAAGCCCAGCCCTTTCTGGCTAACCCCGATGCTGCTACTTATGAAGCCATGGTAGATTCCTTGCTTGCGTCACCCCACTTTGGAGAGCACTGGGCTGTGATGTGGCTCGACCTGGCGAGATATGCAGACAGTAAAGGCTACGAAAAGGATTCTAACCGAAACATATGGAAATACCGGGATTGGGTTATCAAAGCCCTCAACAAGGATATGCCATTTGACAAGTTCACGGTTGATCAATTGGCCGGGGACATGCTTGATGAGCCCGATCGTGATCAGCTTATTGCTACTGCATTCCATCGCAACAGTGTATCCAATGATGAAGGAGGTACTGATGATGAAGAGTTTCGTGTAGCTTCGGTTATTGAGCGAGTTGGAGCTACTTATGAGACCTGGATGGGCACTACTTTTTCCTGTGTACAGTGCCACAGCCACCCTTATGACCCCTTCCGGCATGAAGAGTTTTATCAGTCCATGGCTATTCTCAATAATTCTGCCGACAAGGACCTTTACAACGAACAACCAAAATTATTTACGTATGAACCGGCGGATACGGCAGTTGCTCAGGAGTTGATTGATTGGTTCAATACCCGGTTGCCTGAAGATTTAACCAGTGATACGGAGCAGTCCTTATATGATCAACGCAATCAAATCTTTGAGAACCTGGATTGGAGAAGAATTGAAGCGGAGGAATTTCAGGCTTCAAGTGATCTCATTGAACTGATCTGGCCTGACCAAAAGGTATTATGGCAGGTTCAGGACAGCTCTTGGGTACTGTATGAAGATGTAAACCTGACCGGCGTCACAGAGGTGCAGCTCAGATCTGCCACTGCACTGGATATCGGAGGATACCTTTCACTACATATAGATTCACTTAACGGTCCCGAATTGACCCGGATCGCTGTTACCAAAACGGGTGACTGGGAAGGATGGCAGGGGGCCACTCCCACGGAGGATCATTTGTGGAAATCGTTCTCTACGGAAATTCAACCTGTTGCCGGCAGGCACGACCTCTATATGAGATTCTGGATGGCAGAAACCTACATCCAGCATTTGTTTTATGTGGACCGGTTTACATTGCAGCAAAGTGAAAGTCCGGAGGACCGATATGGAAGTCGTTTTCAACAAAAACTGGAATCTCTTTACGAGGTGCCGGCAATTGCCACTCCCATTATGCGAGAGCTCACTGGTGAAGACCGGAGGGTCACCCGGTTTTTTGACCGTGGTAGCTGGTTGCAACCTACTGATACCATTTTGCCGGCTATACCGGCTTTGTTTATGAAAGATGGTTCCGGACCTGTGGATGATCGACTCGAATTCGCCCGATGGTTGGTTTCCGACGAGAATCCTCTGGTAGCGAGAGTACTGGTTAACAGGATCTGGGAAAGGATATTTGGTTTGGGTATTGTCAAATCCATGGAGGAATTTGGTTCGCAAGGTGACGCTCCCACTCATCCCGGACTGTTGGACTGGTTGGCTTGTCAAACAAAGGACGAATATGGCTGGAGTCTCAAAAAGCTGATCAAAACCATGGTAATGAGTAGTACTTACCGCCAGTCTTCAAGGCTGAGCCCTGAGAAACTGGAGCTGGACCCCAATAATGCCTGGTTATCGCGGGGACCTAGAATAAGGTTGACAGCCGAGCAGATCAGGGATCAGGTACTGGCGGTTTCGGGTCTACTTGATCGTCAGATTGGCGGACCAAGTGTAATATTACCTGAGTTGGAGATGCCCGAAAGGTTTATCCCATGGTGGGCCGTTACCGGCAGGGATGCTATGTATCGCCGATCTCTATACACATTTTGGAGAAGGACTGATCCCTTCCCTACTATGATCACCTTTGACAGTCCGGATCGCATGATTTGTTCGTCGCAGAGAATTCCTACGAACACCCCCTTGCAGGCTTTGAACCTGCTCAACGACACCACCTATTACCGGGCAGCTGAATCACTGGCCGCCGGAGTAATTAAGCCCGATCTGGGTGTGGATGATGAGATCTCACGAGCTTACAAGGAAATCTATTTGGAAGAACCCACAGATGTGCAAGCAGGTCTTTTTCTGGAGCTGTATAATTCAACTGTAGAAAGCCATAGTGAAGCAAGGGCGGTTCGGGCAGTTTATCGAGAAGATATGGTCCAGGATGAGACGGACTTAAGAGGTATGACCCTGGTGGTTAGTGCTATGATGAACCTTGATGCATTTGTAGTCAAAGAGTGAAAACCGAATTTGAATGAGGGACAAGACTAAAAAGAGTAATATTTACCGGGAATCTGTTTTCAAACAGGCACAATACAACACACGGCGACATTTTCTCAGAAACTGCATGTCGGGCCTGGGGTCTCTTGCCCTGGGAGGGTTATTACATGGTAAATCACCGGGCCAAAGTGCTTTCGGATTCGGGAATACACAGGGTCCTCATTTTGCACCCCGGGCTAAGAGTGTCATTTTTCTCCATATGGCTGGCGCACCATCTCAGTTGGAGTTATTTGACTACAAGCCCGCACTAGAGCAGATGGATGGTCAATTATGTCCGCCCTCACTGCTGGAAGGAAAGCGATTTGCTTTCATTGATGGTCAGCCTATGATGCTGGGCCCGCAGGCAAAGTTTGCTCAGCATGGTGCATCAGGGGCCTGGGTGTCGGACTACCTGCCTGAGTTTAGCAAGCTGGTTGACGAGGTGACTTTTCTCAAGGCGATGCATACGGATGAATTCAATCATGCTCCGGCGCAGTTTTTCATGCATTCCGGATCTCCGCGCACCGGCAGGCCTTGTATGGGTAGCTGGGTGACCTATGGCCTGGGGTCTGAAAACGAAAATTTGCCGGGATTTGTCGTTCTGATTTCCAGGGGAGGCCCAACGGGTGGAAAACGTCTGTGGGGTAGTGGCTTTCTGCCCAGCGTTCACCAGGGTGTGCAATGCCGTTCCAAAGGTGAACCGGTTCTTAACCTGGAAAATCCCCGTGATATTGATCCGGAATTGAGAAGAAAGTCCATTGACATCATAAATAAGGTCAACGAGTTGGAATACCAGGAGTCACACGATCCCGAAATTATTACCCGGATTTCTCAGTATGAACTGGCATTTCGGATGCAGGCTGCCGTACCAGATGTTATGAACATTGATGATGAGCCCGATTATATCAAGGAGCTATATGGCGTTCGGCCCGGTGAAGTCAGTTTTTCCAACAACTGTCTGTTAGCCCGGAGACTGGTGGAAAAGGGGGTCAGATTTGTTCAGTTGTATGATCGGGGCTGGGATGCTCATGGTGCCGGACCGGGTGGAGGTGTCGGGCCGGGCATGAGAGGTAGTTGTGCCTACATCGACCAGGGTATGAGTGCATTGCTGATTGATCTGAAGCAAAGGGGTCTTCTGGATGAGACCCTGATCGTTTGGGGTGGTGAGTTTGGGCGAACCCCTATGATGGAAGCCAGGACCGGCAAGGGGTTTCTCGGCCGGGATCATCACAACCAGGCTTTTACCATGTGGATGGCAGGGGGTGGGATCAAACAGGGGTACACCCATGGAGAGACGGATGAAATTGGATTTTACGGAACCCGTGACCGGGTGCACATACATGACCTCCAGGCCACGATACTTCATCAATTGGGCCTGGATCACGAACGATTGACTTACCGTTTCCAGGGACGGGATTTTCGCCTTACTGATGTACATGGTCATGTGGTAAAGGATATTATCGCCTGATTACGGAAGCTGATCTGGGGGCAAACGGGCTCAGTCAGATTTCAATATTGCTATTAAACGTCCAAATGTTTGCCACACATATGGGGGAACTTAAGTGTTTATATAATTGCTGGGTTAACAAAGTTTTTCAGTATTTTGAGAGAAGACCAGTTTGCCATCGACTGATTGGAGAATAAGCTGTTTTTTATCCTTTAAATTTCCTTCCAATGAATCACAAAGCTGATGAACCTCCTACGGGTGAAGATCGTTTTTGGTTTGAATATACAGCTCGGGATTTCCCGTTTTACAATGGATTGCCAAAAAAGATAAATGGTGCCAGGTGGTGGTTGGTGATGATTGGAGTTCTAGCTGGATTTCTGGTATTGTCCTATGCGACTATTTTTGAAGGACCGTATCTGTCATTTATTCCTGCCCTTTTGTTTCCTGGTATTCCATTGATATGCCTTGCAATGGTAACAGGGCACTATTGGAAGGAATTGTTTTATAAGGTAAAGTGGAGGGACATAAAGTGGATGATATTATTCGCTCTCCTCAATATTATAGTGACTTTGTCGGTGTCGTTTCTGGTAAAAGCGTTGTTCGGAACTAATCCCAATGCTGCTGTTTCACAACTGGGAGAAATGGAACGGGGAGATCAGATCCTGTTTCTTGTAAGGACTATACCGCAGCTTTTTGGTGAGGAGGTGTTGACTATTCTGCCATTCCTGGCAATGATGTATTTGTTCTATTCCCGGTTTAAAATGAGTCGGAAGCAGTCCATTGTCCTTGCCTGGATCGGTGCTTGTATCATTTTCGGTGCCGTACATTTACCCACATATGACTGGAATTTTGTTCAGTGTTTTGTTATCATCGGCATAGCCCGACTGATTTTATTGATTCCTTACATAAAGACCAAAAATATTTGGGTGTCAACCGGGACTCATATTATTAATGACTGGATTATTTTTCTGGTAACTATTGGTGCGTCCGGTTAATCGTAGTTCTTTTCTTTTTTATTATGTTGCTAAAACTTGAGTAGTTCAAGTTTACCTGCCATCTCCCGTATAGGTAATCTTACCATCTTTTGGGGCCTGGGGCCACGGGGTCTTACCATCCGGCCACTCTTTCGGTTGGAGTTCCCTAATAGCCGTGACCCGGTCTTTTACCCATTGTGGAACATTCATGTTTTCCTCTTCACCGTAGATCCAGGGCAAAGCAGGGGTCATGAGCAGATCCATGTTCGGCATGGGTGGTCTTTGAGCCCCAACAGTGGCTACTCTTTCAGAAAGTTCTTGTAGTATATCCTGGTTGATGTCTGCCAGGTTGGCCATTTCACCGGGATCATCAACGACATTATATAATTCACCTCCTATGAGTTTGAAGGGTCCCTGGCGAATTGCCGGAGGGCGAACACTTCCGCCAACCTCAAAAATGATTTCATTTCGTGGACTGGGAGTCTCGGGTTTTAGTAACAATTGACTCATGTCGTAACCGTCGATTGATAATTCCTGATCATGAGAGCCTCCAGCCATGGATATCAGTGTAGGATAAAAATCGGTGATATGAATCATTCCATCACAGGAACTGCCGGGTTGCACCACACCGGGCCATGAAACAATACAGGGAACCCGAACACCCCCTTCGTAGTTGGTGTTTTTTGTGCCTCTGTATGGAAAGTTCATGGAATCTCTGATAGCTCCGTTATCATTGGTAAAGATGACAATGGTCTCGTCTGCCAGGCCATATTGACGGAGTGCACCGGTAATCTGACCTACACCATCATCCAGGCACTTGATAGCTGCAATACGTTTGGTTTCATTTTTATAACGAGGAATATCTTCCAGTGGTCCGTGAACTGCGTTAAACGGGATATATAGAAAAAATGGTTGATCCGGATCCTTAACGGCCCTTTCACTGATGATCCTTACTGACTCATTGGCGATGAGGTCCGTACTATATCCATTTTCATAGAGAGGCTGCTGATTGCGATGCCAGTCATATACTGCAAACCTGGCAGGAGCATTATGTGGAATGGAGTAGTTATTGTAATCAATGCCCCAGGCATAGTGCCCATACTGGTGCTGGAACCCCTGAGCCATGGGCAGATGTTCATCCAGCCATTCACCGCAACCCCATTTGCCAATAATAGAGGTAAAATATCCTGCTTCTGAAAGAGCTTCTGCTATCGTACGTTCTTCCGTAGCCAGAGCATGGATACGACGTGTTTCATCACCCTCGTCGTTTACAGAGAGCTTCATTCCCAGCATCTCCAGGTAACTGGGTTTGCCAAAGTCTTCGGTTCTCCAGTCGGTCCAGTTTCGAAAAGGATACCTGCCGGTGAGGAAAGCAGCACGACTGGGGCCACAAACGGCATGTACATAAAATTGAGTCAGACTTAGACCAGAGTTTCTAAGGGCATCGATGTTCGGTGTCAGACTTGAGCCCCCACGGTTAAATCCCACTTCGTTATATCCCAGGTCATCTGCCAGGATGAATACAATATTGGGTTGTCTACTTTCCCCACTGTTTTCTTTTTCCCTGACTTCTGAGCAACTGATACAGATGGTGAGGAACAGCAGAGCTACATTAATTGCGGTTATTCTTTGGGTAAACATGGTGCTTTTAGAGAAGGGATGCTTCATAATTTAAATGTCACAAATTTGAACAGCTTCTCGTAAGCCGGTAATGGGATCACCGGTTGGGATCCATTCATGACCGACAAATCCATCATAGCCCATTTCCGAGATTTTGCGCATAATTCCACGGTAATTTATTTCCTGGTTTTTACCGATCTCTCCCCGACCCGGGACTCCTGCCACCTGCACGTGACCTAAATAGTCGAAATTTTTCTCAAAATGGTTGATCAGGTCTCCATCCATAATTTGAATGTGATATACATCAAACAACAGCTTAAGTGATGGTGATCCCACCTTCTTGATAATTTCAATACAATAATCGATGTGATCACCCTGGTATCCCGGGTGCCCCTTCATTTCCTCCGGAACTTTGGAGTTTAGGGGTTCCAGCACTAATGTCACTCCAAGGCGCTCGGCAAGAGGCATAATTTCTTTATAACCCTTGATGCAGTTTTGCATACCTTCCACAGGATCGACTTTACTACCATTGGGTTCACCACTGGTGTCTGCCAGCCCTGTGAAGGTCATGACGTTGGGAAAACCAGCAGCTGATGTTTCCTCAATGGTCTTTTTCAGGATAGCCAGGCATTCGGGATGATGATTGATGTTATTCATCCCTCGCACAAAGGTGTGTGACTTACTGGCGGCACAAATCATGTCATACTCTCGCAGTCTGGGCCAGAATTCAACAGGAAGTAGCTCTACACCTGCTACCCCCAGTTGAGAACAGTGGTTTAGAAATGTATCTACTGACCACTTCGGACCGGCATTCATAAATGGCCAGGCAGCAATAACCTGTTTTATCTGATTCCCATCAATCATCGGCACTGATTATTTCAGTAGACCCTTAAGATAGGACCTGTATCTTATGATCCGGACAAAAAAGTATCATTTATTTAATTATTGATACAAGTGTTCGCAATGAATAATGTGTATCATTCGGTTCAGTTTATGATCTAATATTGTTGTCATGAAAATTTTCCGTAAGGCCATACTGGTGCTCTTTTTTGCAGCTGTTCCAGGTTTAATTACTACCACTCTGTTTTCACAGGAGAAAGGTATTAGCATTATCGTCAAACCCTATCTTCAGGATGCTACACCCCATTCAATTACCGTCATGTGGGAGACAAATCATGGCGAGGAAAGTGTAGTGGAATGGGGGCCAACTCAGCAACTCGGTGAGACGGCTGAAGGGTATGCTTTTGATATTAATTTTAGTGAGTCACGTGCACACGAAGTCGAAATAACCGGCCTGGATAGGTTTACAACTTATTATTACCGTGTGAAGACCGGCGACGCCAGATCGGATATCTACCAGTTTAAGACACCTCCCTTTGCTGAAGACAATGAGTCCTTCCGTTTGGTGGCGATGAGTGATATGCAGTATGATAGTCGCAACCCCGATAAGTTTGCTGAGATAGTCCAGGACGGTGTATTGGCCTATTTGGAGGATGAATTTGGTGGTGAAGTGCCCGACAACCTGGCACTGGTGATGGTACCGGGAGACCTGGTAGTAACCGGTTCTGTGTACGAGCAGTGGCAGGAGCAGTTCTTTGCTCCGGCCTCGGAGCTCATTGCCCGGGTGCCGGTATACCCGGTTTTGGGAAATCACGAGCGGAATTCCATTTTTTATCTGAAATATTTCAGCCTTCCTGAAAATGGAACTCCCGCCTATGCCGAGCACTGGTGGTACAAGGATTACGGTAATGTCCGCATCATTGGTCTGGATTCGAATCATGGTTATGATAATCTAAGTGATCAAAAGGATTGGTTGAAAAAGATTCTGGATGAGACGGCTGGTGAAGATCACGTGGATTTTGTGTTTGCTCAGCTCCATCATCCTCATAAATCCGAGTTATGGTTGGCGGGTGAATCGGATTTTACCGGAGAGGTGGTAGAGATGTTGGAAAACTTTACCGAAAGCAGTGGTAAACCCAGTCTGCATTTTTTCGGACATACACATGGATATTCCCGGGGGCAGTCACGTGATCATCAGCACCTGTGGATCAATGTGGCTTCCGCTGGTGGAAGAATTGAT
>JAUILF010000272.1 GCA_030433135.1 Bacteroidia bacterium
CGCATATCCGGTACTCTCCGGTCCGGCTGCTCCTATTATGTTACCACTGCCTGCCGGATCATATTCAACCGCACAACTCACGATGGTCGTATCTGCCGGCACATCGAACATGTATTTACTTAGATCGCATTCGTTGCCAACCCAGATGCGCTGCGTGCGGATGATCGTATCCACATCATGGGCCATACTGTCTGCCGGGTAGCTCGGACAACCTTGCCAGATCTTCCATTTGCGGAACACATATCCCTGGCCACAGGCATCAAAATCACTCCACACCGTTTGTTCGCAATAGACATTCTCGGCACAGTTGACCGCTATGATACCCTTTTGGAAGGTGAGCGAATCGAGTTCATAATAGCACTCCGTCACCACCGAATCCTTCCAGATATAACCTTCGTGGTCGTCATATACCCTAACCTGTTTCTTTTCCGTACTGCATTGACACACACTATCGGTAAAGGGCAGGTCGCAGTCAATCAGGTTGCCATCGATATCCACATAGTTGCCATAGGGGTCTACCCAGGCTTTGCAATAACCACCCCAGATGCCATCCAGGGTAGCCAGCGCGGTGCTATCACCAGCCTCGCTTTGGGCTACCAGGTATTCCAGGCTCACCGCATGGTCTTCTCCCGGGTAACTATAGCGCGCATCTTTATACGTCTTGCAGGTAATGTCTTCCTCAGCTAATACATCTTTCTCCACTTTCACCGGGGTCTTGTCTTCTACCCAGACCTCGGTCCAGCTCTTACTCCAGTTGCACCAGTAGTCCATCACCAGGATCTCTACCGTTACCGGTCCGCAGGCATCCTCGCAACTGAAAGGCACTGCATCGCTCCAGCCACCGCCGATGGCTGCCCAGTTGTCGAATAGTTCTTGCTGAGGACCTTCGGGAAGTATCGCAGGAATGAATAGATCAAGTCCTGAATTGAAGAAGTTTCCACATTCTCCAAAAAATAGCTGAATCAAGATTTGAAGAAATAGATCCTCAAAATTTGAGGATACATCTCCGCATGCATACGAATCAAAAATTTGGCATTTGAATGCATCAACTCCGTAACTGATATCAAAAAATCCAGTACCGCTCGTGTCAATCTCCAGCACATATGAACCCATTAGGAGACTATCTAAAATGATCCCGCCGAATGTGGTATCCAAAAGAGTTCGAAAATCATCATTCTTTATCACCACCTGGTCTCCATCTTGTGGATTACCTACTGCTCGCCGAAAAAGTTCGTGGAAACTCTGGTTGTCCAGGTAAGACCCTGGCTTACAGGTCATGGTAGCGTATTTGATCAAATCATATAACCAACTATTGTATAATAGAGAACCACATGCCATTTGATCATTGCAGAACCAATCCAATTGCTTTTGATAGTAAGCTTCCACTTCGTCACAGTGCTTGTCATCCTCCAGTAGTGGCATCCAAAGTGTGTCGTGTCCATCCGTCCAAATCCAGCATAGGGCTGACTCCTTATCGGTACAGCTAGCCCCATAATTGTAACACAAATCCACACATGCTTCCTGCCAATCGGCCCGGCGGGCCAGAATGACTTCCACGCCACAATTGTCCCAACTGGCTTCGTCAAAGACCTGTGCATCTACCCACTCTTTCTTGTCGGATATTGACACCGTGACCCCCTTGTCAGCTACTGCAACCGGTGGTGTTTCGTCCAAGACATGGATATAGGCCGTATCCCTACCGATCAGATGACAACTATCGTATACTTCATAAAAAACACGAATGGGTCGGTCTGTTCTGGGCAAGCGTACTTTCTCGTAGGATCGGTAGCAGTATCCTTCGTCAAAGAAGCCAAGCGTTGCTAAAATCTCAATCAATGAATCCGTTATTTCAACACCCTCAATGTCTTCAATTACCTCCAAATAGTCATCGAGGAAAATTGTTTCATCATCCAGGTTTAGCAAGAAGCATTTCTCCCCTTCATTCTCCAGTACATAAGTACTACCTCCTTCTACCGTTGCCTTTGCCGACTTGATCCCACTCCAGTCATCAAACACACAAAGAGGTGGAAGATAGGTTTCAGCATAGCACTCATGGCTATTGGTGAACACCACGGGCTGGAATATGTCGGTAAAACCTAAATCATCGTTTCCTCCCATCAAACTGGTATCAACCTTCAGGCAAGAAAATTCATCGAAAATCTTAGGCGCGAAAACCGGCGGGGTCGTATCCAGATCCATCACCCAGAATTCACAACGGTAATAACCTTCTCCCAGAATTTCAACATTACCGGAGCCAACTGCCATACAATCAAGGTCTAATGGCGTCTTACTACAAGTTTGCTTAATATCCAGTTTTACTTTGTATTCATACCTGCATTGGCCCCCAAAAGATTGCACATCCTTGTGGATCTCCAGCCCACATTTATCACCTCCCTCGAACAAAGACTGGAATTCACCATCCTTAAAACCACACAACCAAATGGTATCACAGGAGACGCCGTCCAGATCGGGATCAGCCATGGCATTTCCAGCAAGTTCTTCCACCAGGATGTATGGACCTACCGGTGTAATACCACTTACTTCATCAGTCAAATCATTCTCTCCGCAATACAAAGTATCTGTTTCCGGACAGCTTATATTTCGAAGGTCATTGCCCAGAGCCTGGGTAATAATTTGCGGCAGTTTGACCACAACTATCGTATCAAATACACTTCCACGATTACCATCCTTATCATAGGTCTCGTATTCTCTGAGAATGACCTTAGCGGTATCCGATTCACAGGGATAGGGTTGAATCCAATCGGCAGCAAAATGTACTTCAGCCATTCCTCCACAAGGGATCTCAGCAACAGGTTTCGAATTCAGAATATCTCCTCCCTTAACCAGTGAATCCGTACAAAACAACACAACTGATCTTCCTTGTCCGAAAATGGGGCCGGATGGAGCATTCAACGCAATTCTGCTTTGACAACTGGCACCACTTGCATAGGATACATTTGCCACAAATTCTCGCCCAAGATAGGGACATACATTATCCAGAGTGATCAGATCAGAGCGTTGTAGCGCATTAGCCTGATAAACTATCTGTCCACCAGGTAAGGTCACCCTCAGGTTAAGCAACTCGGAGCAACTGGATCCCATCACCAGTTCAGCCAGAGTAAATCTGGCTGCACCATTGCCGTCAACACTCAGATTAATATTACGACAGTTTAAAGCAGCACTGGCTGAGACTGTCACCGAAATACTGGCAAAGGGTCTGCACGACATATCCAGAGCAGGAACCGGATCCAGTATAGCACAAATGGTATAGGCACCCGTACCCCCGAAAGTGGATGGATCCACTCCCGACAGGGTTGCTATTGTACCTCCACCAGTCAGGCCAGCAAATGGCACGGTGCCCAGGACGGTCCCACCCATATAGGGATCAGCAGGTGCAGCGCCGGGGAACAAGATAAACTGAATCCCAAAGTCTGCCTCCGAATTTTCTGCCATGGACATATCCATCAGTCCTGGTGCTACGATATCAAACAGTTCCAGCTCACAAAGCTGAGTCGGTGCTGAGACCGAACCAATAGTTGGACAGGTGAGACAAAGTTCTTCAGTAAAGGATACCATATCTCCACAAGAAGCCATTCCAATCATGTCTGCATCGGACACAGAGACATCAAAGGTTTCCATATCCATTGGATCGAATGAGATGTCAGAAATAGTAATACATCCATCCGGGTCCAGACTGGCGTAGAGATAAGGCCCGAAATTCATGCCATTGGCCATGACATTAAACATGCCAGATGGCCCGGGATTTTCAAATGAAATGCAGACTTTCAGATCATAGAGGTTCGGGTTCTGACATTCTTGTACGACCGAATCAATTGAAATGCTGCGCACACTAATAAGTACACAATTACTGGTATCACTACAGGCCACCCCAGCAAGATCGGAAGTTGCGATTCTTCTATATGCCATTGAAGTTGTCAGGGCAGGCGGCTGATAGGTATTAGCGGTAGCTCCCATAATATCTGTAAATGTGCCCATACATCCACTTGCACTCTCCTGCCAGAAATAGGTGGGCATCACCGAACCCATGGCATCAGCCATGGAAGTCAGCATCTGGGGCATATCACCTGAACAGATGTCCTGGTCTCCGGCAATACTACCGGGGTCTATATCATTTACGGTAACGGTAATACAATTGGTCGTATCCCGGCATTCTACACTGTTAAGCGTTGATATGTCTATGCGCCGGTATGAGGTACTGACACTTAGAGCAGGGGGAGCATATGAAGACGAAGTGGCTCCCATTACTTCGGTAAAACCGCCCATGCACCCCATCTCACTCATCTCCCAAATGTATGTCAATGAGCCTGAAGCCACTGCCGGTGTCGATTCAGTCAGCATAGCCGGTGCATCTCCATCACAGACAGTTTGATCAGAGCCGATCACTCCAGCCGTTATTTCATTGACTATTATACTTACACAATTGGTGGTATCCGAGCACATTACGCCCATCAGATCAGAAGTCACCACAAGCCGATAGAAGGTACTATCCATCAGAGCCGGAGGGTCATACGATGTCATTTCGGCCATAGGAATATCGGAGAATGATCCCATACAGCCGTCAGTACTCATCTGCCATTGATAACTCAGAGTACCACTGCCTGTAGAAGCCACAGTCTCCATCAAAATGACAGGATCTCCATCTTCACAAATGATTTGATCGCTTCCAATGGTTCCGGCCGTGACATCATTCACCATTACCGTAATACAATTTGTCGTATCACGGCACTCAGTCATTCCGGAAGTCGAAATGTCAATACGTCGATAATCGGTAGTCACCGATAAAGGACCCGGGCTGTAGTCGGCCATAGTTGCCATCGGAATATCGGTAAAAGTACCCATACATCCGGTGGTACTCGATTGCCACTGATAGGTAATTGAACCGGTACCCGTTGCTGCTGTGCCGGTAATAGTGGTGGGAGTATCATCACCACATATAATCTGATCACCGGTAATCACACCGGGAGTTATTCCTTCTACAGTTATGGTAAACATGCCCATGCTCAGATCACAACAGGCTCCCACAGCTGCGCAATCAATGTCCGACAAATTGGTCGGCATAGTCGGTGCTGTACTACCGGTCAGGTAGTTGTAACTGTATACCACATATGATCCAGGGTTGGGAAAGACGACATCTGTTGATGTTTCAACACTGGCCACATTCCCGGTCATAGGATCAACCACCAGGAAAACCTGGGCATATTCGGGTGCGGTTTGATTGCCACTCAGCCCTATCATAACCGATTCACCGGCGCATATAGTAATGTTCGACCCCATCAATGTTCCGGCCAGGGGATTACATACCAGGGTGCCGGTGGGAGCAAACATCACGGGCAACGAGTCTGGGTCATGGGTAGGCACATCTCCCATCGGACTTCCTATCATAATGGTGTCCTGACATTGGATTTGACCCACCCCGAGCGGGAACGGATTGGCCACTTCCACATCATAGACAATGCAAATACTGTCTCCCGGGTCCAGGGCAGGAATTTGGATAATATTTTGTGCCGTGAGGTATTGAGAGCCGAAAACAATCAGGATGAGACCCACCATTCTCGCGAGCAAATTTAGAACCCTTCCAGTCCAAAAGTGATATGTGCTCAGGTTCCTCATAGGTCCGCCAATATTTCTGCGAGTTGGTTCAGATCCAGGGTGGTTCCCGGTTTCAGCTCTGTAGCCATTATGCCTGTTTCATCATGTTCCAGACCAAGTGCGTGCAAGTATTCATGTACTAAGACCGTGACCAGATCCATACCCTGGCCAATGCTCTGCTCATTCCCACCTAAAGCATTTTGTTGCCAGCCATGACCGGCAGCGTCACGGTCCACTTTTATCACTCCGGCGAAATAGTGAGCAAGTTCTTTGCCAGGCAGGTCTGCCCATACGACGCGGGTCAGATCCAATTTCATTTTCTGGTCATCACTAATGAAGTCTCGTAACATCATCTTAGCCCGAAACTGGACAAGCAGAAGATCAGTATTTGTAATCTCACTATTACTCTTCTTGTCCCCGCTCGATGACGCCAGAAGCGGAATGGTGATCATTGGTAAAGTTGGCAATGTGGTGGTACAGCCAATTGAACCTGAGGTCGAAACTGTACCAGTATTTCCATTTCCGCTAACTATATTAACTGGTGTGTTGGGACAACCTATTTCACTATAAAGGTTAAATGTGCCACCCACCTGATCGAGGTCATAATCATCAGTTGCATCACATCCGTCCAAGTATAGATTTAATGTACCACCTGATACCTGGGTCTCTGCTTCAAATGAATCTCCAAAATCGACAGGTGGAAGATCTTCATCCCGTAAAGTCAGATCCAGACCTCCTCCGTTTCTCACGTTTACCAGAAAGCCCAGATAGGGAGAAGGGAAAGCCATACCGAGATCATCTGAAACACTACCTACCATCCCTGATACGTAACTATTATTTTCAAATCGCATGGCACAGGATCCATTTCCATCAGCCAGCACTCTCACCGCAGCATTCCATGGTAACATGAAGGTATTCCCATCAACAATAAATTCAGACGATCCATTCTCATCTGCAGTCATAGTAAATTGACCAAATCCACCAGCTGCATTCATTACCTGATCAAATAGGTTATTGGACAGGATTGCTTCGAAAGTACCTCCACCGGGATTTAAAGAGACGCCGCCCTGAGGAAAGTTAAATTGCATGGAGCCTCCTGGGCAAGTAGAAGGACCTGTCAAATGATCGGTAACTATAAAGTCATTTTGCGAAATAACCACATCAATATCACCAGTAGCTCCGGTAGCATGATACACCACTACTGAAGCAGTACCATTATCAGTAAATGTATTTCCCAACATATTATTCACTTCGGCTGGATCTCCAATGCGTACTACCGCATCGGCCGTTCCACCCACCTCAACTGTGACGCCCCGTTTGCCAACATTCACAGTTCCGGGAGGCATGCAGATAAACTCCTTCAGCGTCCTGGTGAAAGAACTACTCTGCACCGTCATATCAAGATTGTTGGAAGGATGCGTGTAGAACTCTAGGAACTGGGCTCCATCCGCAAAGGTACAGCCAGTAACACTTACAGTCCCATACAAGCCATTAATCCGGATCATTGCTTCACTGTTGTCATCACCGACATTTGCAACATGATACCGATTCGAAAAAGAAAAGTTGCAATTAATCAAGGTAAGTCCATTCCAACTAGTCGCATCGAGGCCATTGGTAAATAATGCACCATTGATGGCATTATCGCTAAACCGCTGCATGGTCACTCCACTCAGGGCAAGGCCTCCCAATACATTCTGGGCGTGGATACCATCAATGCCGGATCTCGTGAAAAGCGGATCTGCGGCATCAGTAGATGCAGAAATATCTTCAATGGTCATATTGTTGAGTGTCAATGCACCACCAGTATTATCAAACCGGATCGCATCCATACCTACTATATTCTCAATGGTTCCTCCATTACTTGTAAAGGGACCTGTTCCAGTATTCATAAGAGAAATAGCCGTCTGATCCGGACTATTCATGGCACCATTGGCATTGATTGAGGTGAATGTAACACCTGCCATACCAATCGTACTATTACTGATGGTCAAGGCATTAGCACTCATCACTGAAAGTGACCCTCCACCCACCGTAATCGTACCTCCACCGCTCATGTTAAAGCCGTTGGCCACGGCTGTATTGGTTGTCACATTCATACTGGTGAAGTCGAAGGATGCCATAGACGAAGTAATACTGATTCCTGTACTGGTGCTGTTGGTTACATTGGCATTGGTTACCATCATGGTACCACCTGAAACTCCCGAAACATTGATGCCATTGGAACTACTGCCAGTCGACTGAACTGTACCTAATACCACCGATAGAGTGCCTCCAGTGGTAATGGACAGACCCGGTCCGGCCGAACCTCCACCGGTATAAATGTTGACATCCTCTGAAATCATGAGGTTACCCACATTGGTGCCCACGATACCACTTCCATTACTGGCAGTCATAGACGTGCCAATATCCAGCCCCCGGATGTCATTGCCGGATGCCAGAGTTATGGCATTCCCACCGGTACTAGCCAGGACAGGATTGGTCATATTAACAGCAGGAAACGAAAGACTGAACATAGGCAGGGTAATACCCGTTGCCGCGCTCAGAGAAGTTGTCATGCCCTGACCAAGCAGTTGTTGGCCATCTTCAAGGGTAACACCCCCGGTGTAGGTAGTTGCTGAAGAATAAATAAAAATCGGTTGATTGGCAGCCGGATCGGTGGCTCCCCCATTGCCATTAACTGCCTCGAATGCAGCCAGGGTTTCGAAAGGATCCGAAAGGGTCCCATTATTTCCTCCTCCACTGGCATTTTCATCGACAAACCAGATCATATCAGAAATCTCGAAAAAGATCCAGGCATCATTGGTGGTTGGGCAATTAGGTGCCGGAGTACCA
>JAUILF010000273.1 GCA_030433135.1 Bacteroidia bacterium
TTCCAATATGTTTTCATAGGTGTCCCGACGCACCTCTCCCGCTGGTCGCATGATGAAACCGATGAGGGGAGGATTTGAGCCAAGGTGAACCACCGAGCTGAAAATGGCAAGATTGGTTCTGCCCTCAGAAGATCGGGTACCAATGAGGTTTGCCGGTTTTATACCGGTAATGCTGTTGATCAGATTTAGCCTTTGTATTCGATCCAGTTTGTCGATGTCTCTTCCGGTTAATTGCATGTTGTTATCGTTGAGGTTGAATCTTGCGAGGTGGAATCCGTTAGGTAGACAATTTAAATCGGCATCTATTATAATCCTGCATCAGGAAGCAATGGCGGATTTACCTCCATCAATGCCCAGCACCTGACCGGTCATCCATTCAGCCTGGTCACTCAAAAGGTAGGCTGCAGCAGCAGCAATATCGTTTGCCGTACCAATTCTCTTCAGGGGATGTCGATCAGCGTTTGCCTTTCTCTTTTTTTCAGAGTTCAGGAGGTTATGGGCTAATGGTGTATCGGTCAGTGAGGGAGCCACTGCATTCACACGTATTTGGTAAGGAGCAAGTTCGGCTGCCAGGCTCCGGGTCAAACCCTCGAGGGCACCTTTGGAAGTACTGACGATGCTGTGAAAATTAAAGCCATGTTGCACGGCAACGGTTGAAAAAAGGACGATGGCGGATTGACCGGCTGTTTTCAGACGGGGGAAGACGGCCTGAATGATTTTGACCGCCCCCACCACCTGTAATTCGAAATCTGAACGGTAGTCTTCTGGTTTGGTACGTTGAAATGGTTTGAGGTCGATGGTACCCGGACAATACACCAATCCATGTAGCTGGTCGGGTAGAAAGTCCAAAGAGAAATCATCCTCCAGTACATTCAAGGCCGTATACTGGATACCATTTTCATTGTTGGATATTTCAGTCTGAAAGTAAGTTCCAAAAACCTGGTTATTGGAAGATGAAAGGTTTTGAGCCAGTGCTTTCCCAATGCCTGACGAAGCACCAACGACTAAATAATTCTTCATACCTAAATTAATGCACGAAATTCCATATTGTTCTGACATTTTTGAACCTGGTACGGTTGAAATGAAACCTATTGCAATGGAAAGTGAAGGGACATAGCACCTGTTTTCGGTTCTGCACCTGTTATTCCCTGGTCGCGGTAACTGGCCTTAATCCACAGGTATTTGCCGGTATGAATTGAATCGATTTGTATGATCCCCGATGTGCCTGCCACTATGTCATAATGATTTCGGTCTTGATATAGGGACGCGATCCAGTCTGCCATGGCTTTGATTTCATCGTCCTCCAGTTGAGGATGTGCCGGCATTACAGCGATATCCCCCCAGCGTCCCTGCGAACCCTCTTTAATGCTTTGCTTCAGGAAATTCGGATCACCCTGGTGTTTTTCTGATATGTCGAGATAGGAAGGGCCCACGTATTTTCTTCGAATGTAATGGCAGGTGAAGCAATTATGATTCTTGATGAGAGTAAGTCCTCTGGCTGGAGTGAATTCATCCATGCTTTGTGCTTCTTCTTCGCTCGCAAGAATACGCCATTCGAGAAAAACCTTCGTTGACTCGATTTCATCGTAGATTGAGTAACCATCTTCGGGGTCTTCAACCTCTATTTCATAAGGTATGCTTTTACCTGTCTCCCAGGGAGAGGTCATTTGGGGGCGAATAATCTTTACTATTGGAGGCTGGTTGTCCTGACTATAGATCCATGAAGATTGACAGGTAACCAGTATCAGGAACGGGAGAGCAACGCAAGGACGGAATGACATCAGGCAGCATCTATTTCCTTCACCACACGGTTGGCAGACCGGGTAGCCGCCTCCATTCCCCAGTTCAGGTTGTCGGCATAGGCTCCGGCAAAATGAATCCTGCCATGTTTGGTCATAAGATGAGGCCAGAATTTATCCAGCGTGTTCATGGGAAAAGCAATTCTTTCGCAGGTAGGAGAATATTTCTGCTTCGGCCAATCCTGTATGATGGCTTGTTCAATAGGGGCTCTTTTGCCTGGGTAGACCTCTTGCAATGCAGCTATAGCTCGTTGAGGTGAAATGCCACTAGGCCCCGTACCCATCAACACTACGCGTTGGGTATCAACCTCATCTGCTACTTGCCAAAGTGACCAGATGTTGGGATGGTCCAGTTCCATGTTGATGCTAATGTCGTCATCTTCCCAAAACTTGCCTGCCGCCTGGAAGACACAACGCACATACGAGTCATACTGCACGTTATTGATCACATACTGCTTTTCTGCGGGGAGAACCGGATCAATGGGAATTTTGGCAAAGGCGGGTAAGGGAATACAATTGGCAAGATAATCAGCTGTGACCTCCTTGTCTTCACCGTAAGATTCATACGATACCTGCACTCCTGAGTTGTCATGTTTGATAGCCTTGATCGGTGAATTCAGTTTTACCCTGACACCGAGGCTCCTGGCAAAAGCATTGGGTAGTGATTGGTTACCGTCTTTTAGACGATACACATCGGGAGGCGCTATGGGAACCCCTCTTAATTTTAGAATCGCATTATACCATAAGGTATAAAGTACACTGGTATTTGCTCCCCCAAGAAACTTCAGTGCCGCTTCAGAGGCACCATCCTTCACATACCATTCCTGCATAGGGGTACCATCGAGATGGTCAAATCCAGCTCCGAAGGGTTGATATTCATCGGTGAATGAGTCAAGGTAAGGTCTTGCATAAAGGGACCTCAGATCCCACCAGGGATTTTCCTTCAGATAGTTGACTTCTTTTTGGTTGAAGCCCATTTTCTTCAATACTGCCGAGTCTGCCAGCATTTCTTCGCTATAGAATTTCCCTTCGATTTGTCTTAGGACATCCCTGCGACGAGGGTAAGGCAGTACCTCCAGGTCAAACTCGCGTGTATATTCCCAGTATCTTTCGTACCCTGGTTTCGTAATATGTTCAGCTCCCAGATCAGCATACAAGCCATCTGACAGACCATCATGCAGAGTAAATACATGACCTCCATGACGACCCGAAGCTTCAAGTACAGTTACATCATGCCCGAGTTTTACCAGTTCATAGGCGCAACACAATCCGGCGATACCGGCACCGGCAACGACCACACTTTTACCCGACGATTGCCGAGGTTTTTTTTTATTTCGGAGTGATGCGCCCACCAGGCCGGTGTTTAATCCCGCCATGACTCCGGATTTGACAAAAGATCTTCTATTCATTCATCTGGAATTACCATGAAAACAAAAGATAGGGAAAAATCGAATGTCTCGTGGCCTGGTAATTACACCAAAATAGACCGATAATCCAAACCCAGTTAGGAAGTCATTACAGTCATACCTTATTCCAGCTTCATATACAAAGTTGATCCCCATTATATGATAAGGCACAAATCCAAAGTGGAGGTAACTGCGATCTAAAAGCAACATCCAGGCCTGTTGTGGACCTGGATGCACTTGTTTTAGGGTCTTTTTTGTACAATCAAGTAATTTGGTTTTGGCCGTCTCTCTGTAGTGAGGTCAAACAAATCCTACATTAACTTGGTTGTCTTAATCATCCTCACCGGCACGACTTACTTTCATATGAGTCATGCCTGCAATCTCTGCCTTTAATTCAGCCATTTGGTTTTTTAGGATTGCCAGATCATCTACTGTTGCCCTCAGGGATTGTATCTCTGATCGTTGCTGATCTATGATTTCTTGTTGTTCCTGAATGGCTTTTGTAAGTACAGGAATCATTCCAGTATAATTTACCGTCATAAACTGGCCTTCCATCGAGTCATCACCATCAGCCAGATCAGGGAAGTACTTATCTACATCCTGGGCGATAAATCCGACCTGATTCTGCTTGGTTTGATCCTTTTTGAAATAGTAACTGGATGGACTAAGAGCTAAGACTTTGTCCAGAACCGGATCAAGTACTTTAATATTATCTTTCAGCCTTCTGTCCGAGACCAACTGGTAATTTCCCGACTGATCAATTTTAGAAATGATATCTGCATTAGTGGGCTCGGTTCCTCCTGTCTCGAAGGCAAATGATATGGCTTCCTCAGTGACAGGACCAACCGGATTAATGACATCTTCCCACACTCCGATATAAAACTGTACGTCATCAAATGTACTGATACTTGCCTTGTCATTTACCAGCGCTATCAGATGCCGAGCTGTTCCATCAACTGGACCAGTATTTTCGCTGACTCCTTCCAGGTGCAGGCGGGCTGCATTTACATCATCAGGTCCTGCCTTTATAAATGCACGTTGTACCTGATTGCCATTATAGAGTGTGATTTCACCTCCATCATTGTCATCGGCCTCCATGAAAATGCCATTTCTCTGTTGTCCCGCATCATCCCAGTATAACCAGATCTGACCCTCGTCCAGAGCACCTGCACCAGAGTCTCCCACTCGATACAGAATCACATCATTTTCACTCTCAACCGTTATCTGGCGGCTTGTCAGCAGCATATTTGAACTGTTAACAGTACTGTTTATCAATTGAGTGCCTGGGAATGGGAACTGTGATGCTGGCTCGTCATATACCCATCGTGTCGCTCCATTGTAGTATAGACCAAACACATGATCCGCCGTGTTTGTCCCCAGTCTTCCCGACAAGGCCCATCGGTCAGATAGGGCATTTGAGTTCCTGTAGAAAATACGTGCCCAGTCACCATCCGTGGTTTCAATAAGGTTGAGTTGAGGAGTAGTTCCGGAGTTATATTCGATTTCGACTTGTGACAGGCCCCTCACAGTAGTTACAGCTAATAAAGGGATAAGAAGGAGATATCTGAGGTTTTTCATGGTTAATGTTTTTAAATAGTTTGAATCTTTACGGACTAACAATTTTCTGTAAGTCATGTGAAACAAAGCTATGTCAGACCTGGTGGGACTGTTTCACCCAAACGGGTGATATTTAGAATTTACCCGGTAGATAACTCAGAATTTAAGGGTTAAATGGGGTGCCTTCCAGTGGAGCCAGTTCTTTCTTCAGGCTCCTTGCTATCGGAAAAATTGAATTGTTGATAGAAGAAGTGGAAATAGCATTTTTTGTACACAATTCGATACAGTTTATTGCCAGCTAATTGATGGGATGGTCTTTTAACCACTCTCCAATAAAATCCAGTGCTTCTTCATGGTCTGAGTCAGTGGCAGAAAACCCGTTAAGCACTGCATTGACCTCAGCATATGTGCTATGCAAATCTGAAAACTCAATAAATTCCACCTGAATATGAGTAGCCTCCTTTAGGAAATGAAAATACTCCTGTTGAGGTTCTATTAATCTGAGGTGTTTTTCAAAATGCCTTCTTTTCCTACCATGATCCCGCTCCTTTCTTTGCCGTAAAAGAAATTCACTGGCATGGAAAACAAAATAAACATCCGGAAACTTTATTTCTTTTGATCGGATCCTGGTCTGATAGAAGTTGAGAATTTCTTCCTGGTTCAACTGATTTGGCCGATCCCTGTAAATCCAGTTGTACCAGACAGGCTGAAAAATATCTCCGTCAAAAATTGCGGGCCGAGGGGACTCAGTAGCCAGTTTAAAGCGGTCAACCTGACGTTCCAAATACCAGTATCTGTTTTCATCTTCCCCTCGTTGGAAGAGGAGATTTACCTCGGGAATAATTTCATGAGAATTGGCGAACTGTTGGCATAAAGTAGTCTTGCCAACAGCACTGGGCCCCTCGAAACAAATTTTAAGGTTCTTCATGGATGTCAGGATCTGTGGACCACAATTTTGGATTGAATCCTATTAACGGGGAAATTTTTCCTTGAGTCGCTCATAGAGTAGTGCAAAAGTACCGTCTCGATCCATGTCAGAACAACGCAGCATTTTACCATTGGTTTGGGAAAAATTGTAATCCATGTAGTAGGTTACCGTAGGGCAATCGACTGTCTCCCATTCACCCAGCTCTGGATTAATCAGCGCAGCGATATCTCCCAGATCGAAGTACCCCTTATTCGGATCTTTGTAATAATTCGATTTCAGCCGATACTGATAGAGATATTCACCCAAATCGCCATAGGGTTTGATGTACTGTTCAGTTTCTTCCAATGATCCGGCAACGAGGTGAGTACCGGTATCGAAGATGACCAATGGAAATGGAGCATGAAACATCATCCTTGAAGCGTGTATATCTCCCTTGATGTTATAGTTATGAGCTCTGTCGGGCCAGGTGTTTTCAGTACGGGCGTGCCAAAACATGATCACTCTATCCTTTATTTCAGGCTTGGTCAGATATGCAGATGCCAGGTCGGTGGGAGATCCCAGGCCTATGATCCAAAGGGGATTTTGGGGGGTGCTCTGCATGGCTTTTTCCACGATGAAGTCAATTCCCTTCGATTGGCTGGGTGCAAACTCATATTGCATGGGATGACCACCCGGATAGACGGGGTATTGGCCTGCCATTCCTGCCTTTTCAAGAATGGTATGGATTTCCTCAACCGAATTTTCTACACTGGCTCTGCCTACACCACTGTGAGTATGATCGTAATTACTTCCGACAAATCCTTCAATCCTGAATCGCTCTGGATAGAGCAGTGCCAAAGATATAGCCCATATATCGTCAATCTCGTTCCTGGCATCGCTGACAATGATTACCCTGATTTGCTCCTCCCTGTCGGGAATAACCGGAACGGTCTCTTTTGTGCCAAAATACACATCCCTTTGGGCCATGATTTGGTCAGTAGAAGATAGTTGCAGCAAAAGCATCAAAATTCCAAAAAATCTCATTTTCCTTTGATTTGACAATAAGTTGCGGTTTAAAGACTGGATCAATGTATGGATCGTAACAGGGAAATTAAATCTTCCCGATGTTTCCTGGTTACTGAATACTTGTCAAAAAAACCGAAAAAGAAACTTGCTTCCAGGTCCTGCAAAGAGTCTCCTCCTTTGATCATTTGGGCTAGTACATCAAGAATATCCTGACTGGTTTGAGCTATTTTCGGTCGAAGATCATCCTGTAAATCTGGTACATTTTCAGGGAAAAGGTCCGGACTTTCCTTCCACTCGGCAAAATATCCCTGCTGCAATTCTTTGGCCTGAGAAATCTGCCATTGCAGGAAGGGTTCAATTGAATTGGTATCCAGGCCCATCAGATGTGCAGATCTTTTCGCCCGTGACAAAACTCTATGTTCCTGTTCAAGATCTTCCAATGGCAAGCCGTGCCGAAACTTGAAAGCAGCCACCGGTTTCATGTATTCCAGACGTTGATCCATTAGTTGAACCAATTTTTCGGTTTGTATTTCGAAACTTGATTGTTCGAAGAGTCTTTCGTATTTACGAATCAACTCAACCGCCTTTTCAGCAAACCGTTCTCCCATTATGACATAGCCTTCAGCCGACATATGCAGATCGTCTCGTATACTCTTGCCTTGCCTGTTGATTCCATCATTGAGGTCATCAGTATCAATCCAGGCAAAACGAGGGTTTGATTCGGCGACTTTTACCTGAATCTCCCGGATTTTCGTCCAGTGAGGATATTTTTCATTGCCCATGTCGAAATCACTTAATCTACCGATCACAAAATTGATGTCATCTCTACCCAAATCTTCACTGAGTTGATGATAAAGGCCCAATAGGCTCTCTTCGTAGACGGCGCCCAATTCCTCACGGGCATCCCTTTCACCCTGCATCCAGATGAATGTGATACTGGTTATCTCTTTGCCATTGATGGCGGGATAGACTTTATGCATGAGGGAATCATACAGATCAGGTTTTGCCAGGGTGGTATTGCCTTCGGGTGGTTCCCAGCCCTGGTACCAGCGTCTGATGGGTTGGCCTCCGACTGCGTCCTTCACCACAATTACATCGTCAATTCCAAATGTACGAGCTACGGCAGGCGTGAAAGATTCGTTAGGTCTCAATCCGGCCATATTGGATTGTCCCGACAGTATGAACAGGTGGTTGATGTCCTGGGCCACCAGGTTTATCGCTGTGCAGGCACTAGCCAGGAGGAAAAATAGAGGTATTATTTTCATTACAACATTTCAGTCATCGTATATTCAATCAATGATTTCGATCCCTTCCGGTACTACTATTTCCGACTCCAGATCGCCATTCGCCAACTTACGATGCCTGACTTCTACAACTCCCAGGGGTGTAGGGAACGATCCTTCTGCCCATTGCAGATTTCCCAGATTAGGTTGAATCCTGAGTTTTTTACATCCAGGCTCTACAACTTCAATTCCCAATACATTTTGGGACAGCCAGGCGGTCACTCCTGAGGACCATCCATGACATAAACTGTGTCGGTAACTGGGATAACAGTAGTCGCCGAATGAACCGTGAATATCGTTCATACCTTCAGGGGTGAATTCATCGAGACGGGCGGTGTTTTCCATCCA
>JAUILF010000274.1 GCA_030433135.1 Bacteroidia bacterium
TCGAAATCCAGGGATGGCGGCCGGTGGAGGCCGGGGATCGATGCCCAATCTTGATGTCGATTTGGGCAATATCCAGTTAGTGGTAGCTGCTTCTGATTTGGAAGAAGTAACCATAACCGCAGAAAAAACGAACATGGTTATGTCCCTTGACAAAAAGATTTACCGGGTAGATAAGGACCCTAGTGCAACCGGAGGTACAGGTGTCGATGCGCTCAAAAATGTACCAGGTCTGGCAGTTGATCTGGATGGCAATCTTTCGCTGCGCAATGGCTCACCACAGTTGTATGTCGATGGAAGACCTACTACCCTTTCAATCAACCAGATCGCATCCGATGATATCGAAAGTGTCGAGGTGATAACCAACCCATCGGCTAAGTATGAAGCGTCGGGTGGTCAGTCAGGTATTGTAAATATTGTGCTGAAAAAAGATCGTGGTCCCGGCTACAACGGCTCCATTATGGGAGGCATTGATTCGCAAACCGGCCTGAACCTGGGAGGTAATGTTAATGTAAGGGAGGGAAAATGGAACGTATTCCTCAATGGTTTTCTCAACCAACGCAAGCGGGATATGTTTGGAAACACCGAAAGACAAAATCTCTTTTCAAATCCTCAAACCCTGGTACACCAGGAAAGCGATGGTAATATGAATGGAACCTTTGCCAATCTCCGCGGAGGAGTAGATTGGTTCATGGATAACCGAAATACGTTGACGTTACAAGGTTCTTTTATGAGAGGCAATTTTGCTAATGACGACCTGGCCACCGTCCGAACCGATACCTTATTGGGTGAAGGCAATGTGTATAGTGAGTATCTGAGAGAATCGGATAACAGCCGTAATTTCCAAAATATTGGAACATCGCTATTGTATAAACATCTCTATCCCAAGAAAGGTAGAGAACTAACCGCAGACATCAACTACAACAGCATTTCCTTCCAGGGCGAAGGTGATTTTTCAACGCAATACCTGACCTCAGATGATGAGACTCTGGAAAGGCAGATGGGTAATGGAGGTACGGATATTATAACCATTCAGTCAGACTATGTCGATCCTCTTACAGAAAACCTGAAACTGGAATTGGGAGTTTGGGCATCGGTGCGAAGAGTGAACAATGAAAACCTTAATTCGATTTATGATTACTCTGAAGGTATGTGGGTAGATGTACCATTGATAACCGATAACTATACTTTTGATGACCGGGTATATGCTGCCTACACAACACTAAGTCACGAGTTGGATAAGTGGAGCTATCAGGTTGGTATTCGAATTGAAAGTAGTGAATATGAAGGATTTATCGCCGATGAGCCATCGTTCAATAATCGATATCCCTTTAGTTTTTTTCCCAGTCTGTTTGTAACCCGAAAATTGGGTGACCAGGATAATTTGCAGTTTTCCATTACCAGACGGATCAACCGGCCCAATTTCTTTCAGTTAATTCCTTTTGTTGACTATTCTGACTCCTTAAATCTTAGGCGAGGTAATCCGGATTTGATTCCGGAGTTTACTTATTCGACAGAGCTTTCGTATCAAAAATTCTTTGAGAAGGGACATAACCTGTTGGCAACGCTTTATTACAAAAGAGCCAATGACCTTATTACAAACTATCAGACCACCGAGGTTGATCCGGTCACAGGACAAACTTACATCGTGACTACCTTTGCCAATTCACATAGCAGTTATGCTTTTGGGGTTGAATTCACCCTGACCAATCATTTTGGAAAAAATCTGGACCTGACAACCAATGTTAACCTGTACGATTCAGAGGTCGATGCCAGCAATGTTCAGGAAGAACTGGTGAATGATCAGTTTACCTGGTTTATCAAGGAGAATTTGAATTACCGCTTTGGGAAGGGGTTTTCATTACAGGTCTCGGGTCAATACCAGAGTAAAACCGCCTTTACACCATCTTCCGGAGGCAGGCGGTTTGGTGGGTTTGGATTTGCGAGTAACAGTGCCCAGGGTTATTCCATTCCCATGTGGTTTGTGGACATGGCCGTGCGGAAGGATCTATTTGACAGGAAGGCCAGTATCACTTTGAATATTCAGGATGTGCTAAGGAGTCGGCGTATGGGTTCACACTCTGAATCCGCGTTCTTTATTCAGGACTCAGAAAGGCGTACCAATGCCCCGGTCTTCCGGTTAAATTTTTCCTATCGATTTGGCAATCCCGATATGTCTTTATTCAAGCGAAAGAATATGAATTCAAATGATGCGGGTTCGGATATGATGGGGGGCTGAGTTTTGAAATGTACCCATCCATTGAGGACCCTTCATATCGTTCCAATCAGCGTACACCAGGATGTCTTTCATCTTCTTTCCATCATTTAGGATTCTTCAGTTGAGCATCTTGCAATTTTCTCCCCAGTATATCATCAGCACCAATTTGCGCTAATTCATCAGCCATTCCTAATGATGAGAGTATCTGAAGTAGCGACTCAATGGAGATATTAGATCTTCCTGATTCAAGACTCCAAAGTGTAGATCTACTGATGTTTGCTCTTTCTGAGAGCATTTTGGCGGTAAGATTCCTGCGTAATCGAGCCAATTTGATGTTTTCACCTAGTTCCAGAAGGATCCTCTTTTCTTTGGGTAGAAGTCTACTGTTTTTCATAATTGTTCAATATATCAAACAAAAATAGGTGATTTGTTCAATATATCAAACACGATAAACTATGTTGAGAGCATCAACAGTACTTGAAACCCAATGAATAATCCGGGTTTAACCGGGATTATGTATTGGGATTTCGTCATGAGAGCCAAATAGGCAATAAAGACGGGCCTGTCTGGCCGCCAGGCAAGAGACTCCAAGGACTTTTTGACTCATGAGCGAACGATCTCGCTAGAGTCGAGTACGACAGTGCTCGAAGTGAGTGAACCGCGAAAGCGGGTGGGTAGGCCATGGTCACCATCATGGCCCCGAGGACTCGCGAGGACTCGGGGTCAAAAAGTGCTTATGTGCCCGTATTTGCAGCATATTTGGTTCGTAATAGAAAATGCTAATGCATATTCCCGGTTTAAGTTACGGCAACTTGCTCAGTACTTCATCTACTTTATCTCTCGTGTCGGAAACCATTTCTGCCAGGCTGGCCAGGGCGAGCTGGTTCTCATCCGGGATGTCTACAACAGCTTTTACCGCCAGCCAGTATTGTCTGACTTCGTCACTAGTGATCTTTTGCGGAGGATAAACCGGGTTGTCGGATATCAGGTGCAAATGGGGGCCTTCTTTTCGTATCCTTTTAAAGAGGATGTCATGCTGGGTAACCAGGATGTACGCCTGATTGTCGGCGAGTTCGTTGTACTCTTTTTTTATACCCAGGATAAAGGATCGTGATGGTATGGGCAGCATGCTATCACCGGAGATCTGAAAAATCCGTTTAGTACCACTTTCGTAAGTGCCCAGGTTCCAACTGATCTTGGGCAGGGAGCTGATGTAGGCCGGGTCGGAATACTCACTGAGGTAACCGGCTTGAGCTTGGAATCCGGAAGGCACCACATCAATGAGTTCGTTACCGTCCAGGTCTACGCTTACCGGAAAGTAGGTCTCCCTCTCGGAAATTTTGAGCAGATCCTGCTCATTCAGTGCCTGGTAATCCACTTCAAAAAGACTGTCCATGGATACCTCAAAAGTGCGGGCAATGGCATATAGGGTTTTGGCCGGTGGGGTATTGCCTTCTTCTACTTCGTAGCTGGCATAGGTGGACTTTTTGAGGTCCAGATCGTGTGCCAGGGCTTCCTGAGTGAGCGATCTTTTCTTACGCAGAAATCGCAGATTTTTTGCTAAATAATCCATTTTAAATATACATCTATTGGATCAAGTACATATAAAATATACATTTGTCTATTATAGATAGACGTAAAGTTAGGTAAAATAGACTTAACCGGCAACGGTGTAGAACTACATGGACTTTAGAAACAGGCATATTGTTCATTTGGATTTGGATACTTTTTTTGTTTCCTGTCAGCGATTGATTGACTCAAGTCTTGAAGGAAAACCCGTGATTGTGGGAGGTACATCTGACCGGGGCGTAGTGGCTTCGTGCAGTTACGAGGCCCGCTACTTTGGGGTGCATTCGGCCATGCCTATGAAGCTGGCCCTGAGGTTGTGCCCCCATGCCGTCCTGGTGAAGGGGGATATGGATATGTATTCCAGCAAGTCAAAGGAGGTAAGCCAGGTCATTGCTGAATCAGCTCCGGTTTATGAAAAGGCAAGTATCGATGAGTTTTATATGGATATCAGTGGTATGGACCGGTATTTTGGCTGCTATAAATGGACCCGGGAGCTCAAACAGAAGATCGAAACAGAGACCGGCCTGCCCATTTCTTTTGGATTATCACCTACCAAAACGGTAAGCAAGATCGCTACGGGTGAAGCCAAGCCCCACGGACAGCTTGAGATCCAGTTTGACGGGGTAAAGCCTTTTCTCAATCCTTTGCCGATTCGTAAAATTCCCATGGTAGGAGATGCCACTTGCCGGACCTTGTCCCGCATAGGCATTCGTACCATTAAGACCCTGGCGGGGATGCCGGAGGAAGTGCTGGTGCGTTTGCTGGGTAAAAACGGATCCACCCTGTACCGGAAGGCCAATGGCATTGATCCCACCCCGGTAGTCCAGTACAATGAACGCAAGTCGATATCCTCCGAACGTACGTTCATGCGTGACAGCATGGATGTGGTAAGACTGAAGGCATTGTTGGTGCAGATGGTGGAAAACCTGTGCTATCAGCTCAGGGCGGAAAAAAAAGTGTCATCCACTATTGCCGTCAAGATCCGGTATGCCAACTTTGATACCCATACCCAGCAGATGAAATTGCGCTATACGGCATGTGACCATGTGCTGATACGCTGTGCTCTGGATCTATTTGACAAATTATACCAGCGTCGGATGATGATTCGGCTGGTAGGTGTAAAGCTCTCGGGCCTGGTGGACGGAAACTATCAGATCAGTTTATTTGACGATGTGACGATTATCAATTTATATCAGGCTATGGACCGGGTGAAAAATCGCTTTGGCAAATACGCAGTCCAGAGGGCTTCTTCCCTCGAAGCTCTTTCCCGGGGATATAGCCAGTAAAACAAACCCAATATGTACCTGAATTGTCACTCATATTATTCGCTCAGATATGGCACCATCCCGGTGGAAGAACTGGTAGCGCTTGCAGCAGAAAAAGGCATTCAATCCATGGCGTTAACGGATATTAATGTGACCACCGGCGTGTTTGATTTTATTAAGGCCTGTCGCAAGCATGGCATTCATCCGGTAGTGGGCCTGGAATTCCGGGAAGGCAACCGGCTTTTGTATGTCTGCCTGGCCCGCAATAACGAGGGGTTTCATGAAATGAACAAATTTCTCACCTGGCATAACGTACACAAAACGTCCCTTCCTGAAAAGGCTCCTGACTTCTCACATGTGCTTGTTATTTACCCATTAAATAATGCACCGGACATTCTTGATGAAAATGAATATGTAGGGGTAAATATTCAAAATCGATATAAAATTATTTATAGTCATTGGGCAAAAAGGACTGAAAAATTGGTGATTTTGCAGCCCGTTACTTTTAGAAATAAATCCGAGTTTAATCTACACCGACTTTTGCGTAGCATTGATAATAATATCATTTTATCAAAATTGGATTCCGGTCAATTTGCACAAGAAGATGAAACATTACGCAGCCCGGATGAAATAAATACATTGTTTGAAATGATACCCGGTATAGTACGGCGATCCGAAAGCCTGCTGGAATCATGTCAATTTGAGTTTGATTTTTTAACTCCAAAAAATAAGGAAACCTACACCGGAACCAGGTATGGGGACAAAGAATTATTGAGAAAATTAATTGACGATGGATTTGAATATCGGTATGGGAAAAATAATCTGGTAGCCAGATCCAGAGTGGAAAAAGAATTGGAAATTATTGATAACCTTGGGTTTGGTGGGTATTTTTTGTGCACCTGGGATATAGTGCACTATAGTTTGTCGAGAGGGTTTTATCATGTAGGCAGGGGGAGCGGGGCTAACTCAATTGTTGCCTACATTTTGAAGATAACCAATGTGTGTCCGATTCAGCTTGATCTTTATTTTGAGCGGTTTTTAAATCCGGCGCGAAAAGTGCCACCTGATTTTGATATTGACTGGAGTTGGAAAGACAGGGACGAAGTGCTTGATTATATTTTCAAACGCTTTGAGCCGGAGTGTACGGCATTTTGTGGCACCATCGGGTCCTTTAAGCATAGATCGATCCACAGGGAGCTGGGAAAGGTGCTGGGTCTTCCCAAGTCTGAAATTGACCAACTGGCGGGAAATCCCCGCAACCTGCATGAGCAAAACAGGGAAGTGCGGCTGATTCATAAATATGCGGAAATGATGAACCGCTTTCCCAATCAATTGTCTATGCATGCCTGTGGGGTACTCATTAGTGAAAAGCCACTGACCTATTATACGGCGATGAATTTTCCTCCCAAGGGGTTTAAGACGGCCCAGATCGATATGTATATCGCCGAGGACATTGGGTTTGAAAAATTTGATATCCTCAGTCAACGTGGTCTGGGGACTATTAAATCTACTATCGACCTGGTAGAGGAAAATCATGGAGAAAAAATTGATTTCAATGACACCAAAGTATATGTGGACCATTGGGCCTGCAATGAAATGCTGTCCAGGGGAAAGACCATTGGCTGTTTTTATGTGGAGTCTCCGGCCATGCGTGGTTTGTTGAGGCGACTCCGTGCAAATAATTATAATATCCTGGTGGCTGCATCCAGCGTAATTAGACCGGGTGTGGCCAAGTCAGGTATGCTGCGGGAGTTTCAGCGAAGGCATAATAATCCTGACGATTTCGAATATTTCCATCCGGTATTTGAGGAGCATCTGGGAGAGACTTATGGAGTGATGGTGTACCAGGAGGATGTCATTAAGATAGCACATTATTTTGCCGGGCTTGATATGGCCGATGCAGACATATTGCGCAGAGGTATGTCTGGTAAAACCAGGTCTGCAGAAGAGCTACAGAAAGTGAAAGAGAGGTTTTTTGAAAATTGTCGTAATAAGGGTTATGATGAAGATTTGATTGGCGAAGTATATCGGCAGATTGAATCATTTGCAGGGTATTCATTTTGCAAATCGCATTCGGCTAGTTATGCGGTGGAATCTTATTTGGCCTTGTATCTAAAAGCTCAATACCCGCTGGAATTTATGGTGTCTGCCATTAATAATTTTGGTGGATTTTATCGGAAAGAGGTTTATTTTCATGAAGCCCGTATGCGTGGTGGAGAAATATGTCCTCCTTGTGTAAACCAAAGTGATTTATTAGCCAGGTTATGTGGGCAAAAGATATTTATAGGACTGACGTCTATAGAGGGATTTAACCTGCAGGTTGCAGAAAGAATCATTACAGAACGAACCCTGGAGGGAGATTTTAAATCATTATCCGATTTTATTGACCGGCTTTCAATCGGTTTGGAACATACCGAGATGTTGATTTTTGCCGGAGCTTTTCGTTTTACCGGGAAGATGAAAAGTACGTTGACACTCGAAGCCAGAATGATGTTGCATAAAAATCAAAAGATTATTCAGGGGCAATCAAAAAAATTATTCCAGGTGCCCCCCAGGGAGTGGGATTTTCCGGTACTTGAGAGAAACAGTTTTGAAGATGCTTTTGACGAAATTGAAATCCTGGGATTTCCGGTGACGCATAATCCTTTTGAATTGCTGAAGACCCCATACCGGGGTGATGCCCTGGTAAAGGATTTATTGGATAAAGAAAATAAAAGAGTTCGAATGGTAGGATACCTGGTGGCGAGAAAAGATGTCCCAACCAATCGAGGTCATATGAATTTTGGAACCTGGGTAGATGAAAGAGGGGATTTTTTTGACACCACTCATTTTCCGGATATTTTAATTAAATGGCCATTTAAGGGACCGGGTTGTTATTTATTGGAAGGCAAAGTAATGGTTGAGTTTGGTTTCCCTACCGTTGAGATCGAAAAAGTAGATCGTCTGCCTATGATTGATGACCCCAGGTACGAAGATACCAAGGTCAAGGTACAGCTCCCCGACGGTTCCCGTCGCGGTCCACGTCAGCTCGACGTGCGCCTCGGGCGTGGGCGTCGAGCTGGTGAGACCATTCGTGGCTGCGAGCTGGGCGAGCGCTGCAGGTGTCGCAAGGAGCGTCGCCAGCGCGAGGGCGAGAAGTCGGGAGAATCGGATCATGGGACCGGTGGACTCGGATCAGGTCTGAGGTCCGCAGGCATGCGGACGGTCACGCATCAGGCTATCCCGGAGATCTCAATCCGCCGTTCTGGCTGTGCCCCAATCTCATCCCCTTGC
>JAUILF010000275.1 GCA_030433135.1 Bacteroidia bacterium
TAACCAACTTACTCAAAGAAAAACGTCACATACTGGTCCAAAAAGAATACATCAACCTGGTGTCACACAAGGAAGACACCTTCCTCCGTAAGTTATCTGAATGCCTGTTCCAGCATTGGAAAGATGCATCTTTTAACGCCAAGGATCTCGCAACCGGACTATTGGTCAGTCGTTCACAACTTTACAGAAAAGTTACCTCTATCACCGGAAAATCTCCTATTGTTTTGCTGAGACATTATCGTTTGACCAGGTCACTGTCCCTGTTAACATCTTCCACTGATCACATCTCGGAAATCGCCCGTTTGTCAGGTTTTAACAGCTCATCCTATTTCGCAAAGTGTTTTCAGCAAAAATACGGGTGTAAACCTTCTGCTTACATAAAACTGTGAAACTTGTCCCTGTTAAATGATCTTTCTGGTTTGTAATTATCAGACTGCTGCAACGTCCATATCCAGCACAATGACCTATTTCAGCAGTACCTGTTAGAAAGTACCCAGCTAAAATATTCGATTCATTTGTTCTATCATTTGAATGATTTGTGCAAGAAGCCCGATCATCAACTTCATAGGTTTGAATTATCATTCACTAAATCAAACATCATGAAAACACTAAAAATGCTTTACCTGATCTGCCTCGTTATTTCTGCAAGCACGATATCAGCTCAATCCAATCAATCATCTCAGGAGGATAATATCGAAATGAAGGCATATTTGATTGAACGGGACATCCCCGGTGCAGGTGATCTAACACCAGCTGACCTACAGGGAGCTTCCAAAAATTCCTGCAACGTTTTGAAAGCAATGGATACCAACATCGAGTGGGTTAACAGCTATGTACTGGACGATAAAATATATTGTATTTACAAGGCCCAAAATGAGTCCCTTATCCGTGAACATGCCGAAAAAGCAGGACTCCCCTGCAACAAGATAATGGAAATCAGTGCCAATATTGATCCATCTACCGCCGAAGTCAATGTGAACAAATGACCTTAAGGGATCGCAAAACCAAGGAGGGGGCAAAATAAAATCGAAACTTTTCAGGTGCTCCCCCATCTTTTACTATTCACCGGCAAACCAGCCAGGTCCAGTACTCTATCCACCACTGTATCGGCCACATCATCCATGGAAGTAGGTGAAGTGTAGAAAGAAGGTATCGCTGGTACCATGATGGCACCGGCTTCCGTCAGCTGTACCATGTTGCGTAGATGTATAAGACTCAATGGTGTTTCTCTGGGTACCAGAATCAGCTTACGCCTTTCTTTGAGGATAACATCGCCAGCCCTGGTCATCAGATCATCCGATATGCCCGAAGCCAGCCGGCCGAGGGTTCCCATCGAACACGGGCAGACAATCATGGTATCGTATTGAGCCGAACCACTGGCAAAGGGTGCATGAAAATCGGTTCTGTCATAGAAGTCAAAGGGGTATTTACTTTTATCAAAATCTCCTATTTCGAGCTCCCAGTTCTTAAGTCCATTGCTGGACATGACAACATCTACCCGGTCCCAGGCATCCACCATATTGGCAAGCTTGTACATGATTCGGGCTGCATAAATAGCACCACTGGATCCACTGATACCCAAAACGATTCTTCGCATAGTGTAAAGGTCTTATTTTTTTGATAGGGCTTGAAACCGACATTCCCAGCTATGGAAAGCCTCATTTCTCATTCCTTTTCTCGCAGAAGCTCAAAGTTCGTAGAGATGCGAAACCACCAGGAATCACGAAAATCAGCTCACCGGCACCCTAGCCCCTGGAGAGGAAGCCACCCGCTGTGATTCAAAATCAAACAACTGCCAAGTCTACTGTTGAACAACTGTTAAACCAAGTCAAACCACGATAAACCTTCAGAAACCACTTATCTTACCAACCTGACAATACTTCCTTCTCCCTGATCGGTCTCTTTTTGGGCCTGTCCTTTCTTCGTATTTTGGACCCAATGAGTCAGGGAAAAATAATGGTAACCGAAGTCCGGAGTAAATCTGACCTCCAGGCCTTTGTGAAGTTTCCTCTCACCCTATATCGCCACAATAAACAATGGGCTCCTCCCCTGCTTAAAGACGAACTGCAAACTTTCGATCCCCGGTACAATGCTGCCCTACAACATGTAACTTATAAACTCTTTCTGGCAAAAATAAACCACCGAACGGTAGGTCGCATAGCCGGCATCATCAACCATAGAGAGAATCAAAAGGATGCAAGAGAGGTGGCAAGATTCGGATGGGTGGATTTTATCGATGATCAAGCCGTCAGCAGGGCACTGTTTTCAAAGGTTGAACAATGGATCATGGACCAGGGAATTCAGCGCATCAAGGGGCCATACGGCTTCTCCAATATGGACAAGGCCGGACTCCTGACTGATGGTTTTGATGAACTATCAACCATGGCTGTGATATACAACTATGACTATTACCCCCGGCACATCGAAACATTGGGATACGAAAAGCTGGTCGACTATCATGAGTATGTGATCAAAGTACCTGATGCGGTGCCTCCCAAGGTAGATCGCATAGCGGAGCTCATCGCAAAACGATATCAACTTTCGGTTCTAAGTCCGAAAAACAAAACAGACCTGCTCAAAACCGGAAGGGAAATCTTTCAAATGATCAACAGAGCTTATGAGCATCTGGAGGGGTTTATACCCCATACTGATGCCATGATCGATCAGTTTGTACATAAATATCTGACACTGCTCAATCCTGATTTTATCAGCGTAATCAGAGATAAGCACGGTGAACTGGCAGGATTCGGGATCACGATGCCATCACTTACCCGGGCCCTGCAAAAAGCCAGGGGCCGGTTATGGCCATTTGGATGGTATCACTTAAAAAAAGCTTTGCAGAAAAATGATCGCGCCGATCTGTATTTGATAGCCGTTCGACCCGACCTTCAAAACAAAGGTGTTACTGCCCTGATATTTTCTCAGCTGATCCAAACCTTTATCCGCTATGGTATCGAAACCGTGGAAACCAATCCTGAACTGGAATCCAATCAGGAAGTCCAGAATTTATGGAGGGGATATGATCTGAGACAACACAAAACCAGGAGGTGTTATCATAAAACCCTTTGAACCGGTTGGGTTTTCAACCAAACTATGAAGATCAGGAAATCTGACCGGGAGATCGGAGAAAACAGATCCCCATTTTCAAAAACGCTGCGACTTAAGCAATCCTGGCAACCTTGAATTCTTCGTTGTATTTACCTTTCTTAAGCTTTTCGGCAACTACGGTGAATGCCTCAAGGGTCTGATTGACATCTTCCACTGTATGAACTGCAGTAGGAATCAAACGCAACAGGATCATCCCCTTAGGTATAACCGGGTACACCACTATCGAGCAAAAGATATTGTAGTTATTTCGAAGATCGTTGACCATCTGAGTAGCTTCACCTACTGTTCCCTGCAAGATGACAGGAGTTACACAGCTCGAAGTTTTACCCAGATTAAACCCTCTTTCTTTGAGTCCCGACTGAAGGGTACGAGTTATGTTCCAGAGGTTCTCTTTTAATTCAGGATTAGTTCTCAGTAATTCAAGTCTCTTCAAGCCGCCAATAACAAAGGGCATTGGCAGAGATTTGGCAAAAATCTGTGAACGGATATTGTATTTCAAAAACCGCATAATATCAGGTTCTCCGGCGAAGAAGGCTCCGATACCAGCCATTGACTTGGCAAAAGTCGAAAAGTAGACATCGATCTCATCCTGAACGCCCTGCTCCTCTCCAGCTCCAGCACCTGTCTTACCCAGAGTCCCGAATCCATGTGCATCATCTACCAGCAATCTAAAGCCATATTCTTTCTTCAGTGCAATGATACCTTTGAGATCACCCTGCTCTCCCCTCATACCAAATACACCCTCAGAAATAACCAAAATTCCACCTCCTGTTCGTTCGGTGATTGTTCTGGCACGTTTCAGGTTCTTCTCCAGGCTTTCCATGTCATTGTGGTCAAAGACAAATCTTTGGCCAAGGTGCATACGTACACCATCAACGATACATGCATGACAATCAGAATCATATACCACGACATCTTTTCGCGACAACAAGGCATCGATACATGATGACATGGCCTGATATCCAAAATTAACCAGCAAACCAGCCGGTTTTTGTACAAAAGCTGCCAGTTCATCCTCTAATTGACAATGGAGATCTGTGTTTCCGGACATCATCCTGGATCCCATCGGATAAGCCATTCCCCAGTCCGCAGCGGCTTCGGCATCCGCTTTTCTAACTTCAGGATGATTGGCAAGACCAAGATAATTATTAACACTCCAGACAATCACCTCCTTCCCGTTGAATATCATGCGGCTACCGATCTCTCCTTCCAGCTTTGGGAAAATATAATATCCCTCCGCTACATCAGCGTATTTGCCCAGAGGACCAGCATTATCACGAATTCTATTAAAAAGATCCATAATATGTTCTTTAAATTGACACGCAAAAATAGCCAGATTTATCGAATTACCGTGTCCAAGGTCTTTTTTTACCCAACCTTGACATACCTTAACAGATTCATAAGATATCAAAATCTTTTGGAGTTGCTAATTCTTGATATGATTACCCGTATACGTGCACTATGGAAGCCTGAGATGTATCACGGATGGGGACGGAATAGGGCTTTCTTCGAAGGTTGGTACTTCAAGCTGATCTCCGCAGACACTACCGAGGCTATGGCAATCATCCCCGGCATCTCACTTGGTGATGATCCACATGCCTTCATACAGGTAATTGACGGGGCAAAAGGTTCCGGGCACTATTTCAGGTTTGACACTACCCAGTTCCGAGCCAGTCGAAAGGGTTTTGAGGTTGAGGTCGGGAATAACAGGTTTTCCAGACGTAGTTTACACCTGGACCTGCCTGATATACAGGGAACCTTGCAATTTACTCAAACAACCCCATGGCCCGGCACATTCTTGCGTCCCGGAGTCATGGGCTGGTACTCTTTCGTGCCTTTTATGCAATGCTACCACGGACTGATAAGTATGGATCACAGAATACAAGGTACGCTCGTTTCCAGGAAGACATCGATTGACTTCAGTGGTGGCAGTGGCTATTCTGAAAAGGATTGGGGATCATCCTTTCCCAAATCATGGATCTGGACCCAATGCAATCACTATGACCATAGGGGACCTCTGTCGGTTATGGCCTCTATCGCTCATATACCCTGGTTAAGTGGTGCATTTGTGGGATTTCTGGCCCTCATATGGGATGGCCATACTCTCAAGATATTCACAACTTACACAGGTGCCAAATGCAAGGTCAAGCTGGAGGACAAGGATATAGTCCTTGATTTTTCAGACAAATCCTCCCATCTTTCCATTAGAGCTCAGAAGCGAGATGGAATTGATTTGGCCTCACCTATCAAAGGAAACATGGTGGGAAGAGTCAACGAAAGTATCAAGGCAGAGCACATTCTCAGTTTCAGGTCTGACAATGGCATTGAGATCAAGGCAAGGGGAAAATGTGCAGGACTTGAAGCCGGAGGTAATGCCCAGGAACTGATTGGTAAATAATCCATTGAAAAACAATCCCTACGTTTTAAAAACCAGCATAAATGTCTGACTCACATGTTGTATTGATCACAGGAACCAGTTCCGGCATCGGCAAAATAACGGCAGAAAGACTCGCTACCCGGGGCTTCAAAGTATATGGAGGCAGTCGATCGAATCAGGATTCACGTGACTTTCAATCTCTGGAGATGGATGTTACATGCACCAGGTCTGTCAAAGAAACTGTGGCCCAAATCATGAACAACGAAGGTAAAATCGACTCACTGATTAACAATGCAGGGATAAGTATGGTGAGCTCCGTGGAGGACATTTCGATAGAAACTGTAAGTCAAATTATGGAAACGAACTTTCTTGGTACTGTTAGGGTCAGCAAGGCAGTTCTGCCACATATGAGAGTTCGTAATAGTGGCAAAATCATTAATATCAGCTCGATCGGAGGATTTGCAGGACTACCCTATCGATCGATCTACAGCGCAAGTAAATATGCCGTCGAGGGGTTCACCGAAGCACTTCGACTTGAAGTGGAGAAGTTTGGCATAGAAGCCTGCACGTTGCAGTTAGGTTCTGTACATACAGATATCAAATCGAACCGGGAGGAGAACTTAACAACTGAGTCACCATACTTTCAGGAGGGATCCAAGGTTGCCCGTCAGTTTAACCGGGAAGTTGACCGCGGTCTGGCCCCTGAAAAAGTCAGTAAGAAAATAGAGCAACTGCTGCACCGGACCAGGTTAAAACCCAGATACCGGGTAGCCAATGCCTACCAGAAGACTTTTGGGTTCCTCATTCGTCCCATACCTTCAACTGTTATAGAATGGCTCCTGAGAAGACACTACAAGCTATGATTGACCTGGCACGCTGCAGCCAGGTATCTGACCGGGATAGAATTCATTTGCATATCAGGTATCCGTCATATATAATCCCAACACCTCCGCGACCACAAAGATGCTTCCACCCACGAAAACCGCTCCTTCAGGACCCGCAGACTTGCAAGCAGCCCGGTGAGCTTCGACCACCGAAGGATAAGATTCGCCTTTCAAGCCATAATCTGCTGCCATCTGCGCCAGCTTGTCTGCTGCCAGGGACCGCGGAAGATCAGCTGCACACCAGAAATATTCAAAATGCGTGGGAAGTAACGCAAGGATATCTGGATGGTTTTTGTCCCTGACAAGACCCATCACCACCTTCACCGGAGAAGGCAGCGCCAATATCTGGGACAGTACCTCTTTGAGCCCGGCAGCATTATGCGCACTGTCTCCAATCACCAGAGGACCTCTATCCAGGACCTGCCACCTTCCCAAAATACCAGTGAGAGACCTGATATCCCTGAACGCTCGTTCTATCATGGCTCTTTCGATCACTAAATACCCTTTTCGCCGGAGGATCTCAATGGCAGACAGAGCCGTGATGGCATTGGCCAGCTGATAATGTCCAACCAACGGCGTATCCAACCCACTGGGCATATCCATAGCCAGATTCCAAACCAGGTCCATTTTTCTGGTAGAAAAATCCCCCTGACCATCCCACTTTCCACATACAAACTGATCAGCGATATATAGGGTTGCATGCCTATCATCTGCTACCTCCTTAAAAACCGATAGCGTTTCACTTTGTCTCTCTCCTATCAGGACAGGTACACCCTCTTTAATTATTCCTGCTTTTTCATAGGCTATCGCAGGTAAAGTATCCCCCAGAAATTCCTGGTGATCCAGTCCAATATTGGTAATTACTGACAAAACCGGAGTAACGATTGAGGTAGAATCCAGCCTGCCACCCAATCCGGTTTCTATCACCCCAAAGTCAACCTCTTTTTCAGCAAAATACTGGAATGCCATGGCCACGGTAATTTCAAAAAAAGAAGGCCGGAGTGTGGGAATAACCGGTTTGACCCGCTCGACAAAGTCAATGACAAAACGTTCAGACAGGGGAGTTCCATCGATCTTGATTCTCTCCCTGAAATCCAGGTAGTGTGGCGATGTGTAGAGTCCCATGCGGTAACCTGCTGCCTGTCCCATGGCAGAAATCATATGACTCACCGACCCCTTACCATTTGTGCCGGCAATGTGAATGGATTTGAATTTATCCTGGGGATGACCCAGGAGGGCACAGAGACTTATAATGTTCGTCAAATCCTTTTTCATGGCAGCTGCACCCTCACGTTGAAACATGGGTAACTGCTCGTATAAAAAAGTCAGGCATTCAGCGTAGGTCATCATCTACGCAAGTAAGAAAATTCAAAAGAGATTGTGGAGTCCGGCACAAATTAAAAAACCCGGTTCAGACAAAAAGATACCTTGGTTGTTGAATCCGGAATATGCATTAAAATGTTGAGAGAAGCCCCGCGGTACACTTATAGACACCTAATAACTAAGTATCTAAAAAACTCAAGTTACCTCACCCGGAAGTCAACCGTGATCGTACCACACTGCTTATCGATACTACTTCTGGAAAACTCAAACTTTTTGGCACTGCTTATCGCTATGGTACGTAGTTCGCTATCCGCGGTAGTCGAACCCTTCTGGGTATAATCGGCACTGATTACCTTTCCGTCACGATTCACACATACACGCACCACTACGGTTCCGGTCTTTTGAGAATTGTCTTTGATCTTAGGTTCATAGATCACTCCACGATTCCCCAGGCCTCCACCTACCATACCCGATCCCGTGCTGATTCCTTCCAGTCTGCTGGCATCCGGATCACCATCGGGATCGCCCTGGTTACCCGGTTTGTCGGTTTCGCCTTTTCCGCCTCCGAAGGAATCTCCAAACTGCTTCTTGG
>JAUILF010000577.1 GCA_030433135.1 Bacteroidia bacterium
CCGGTCAAGAGTATATGAAGAAATGGGAGACTACGAACTGGCAGAAGCTTCCTGGAGAGATCTTTTTTTTAGAATTCCGGCTGAAGATGAGCAAAGGCGGAAGCGTATTAAGGCAAAAATTGAATCCTTGAAATGATGCCAGGATCTCACAACCCGGGGCTAAGGGGACTCTACTCAATCCTAGTTGTCTTCTATGTTATGGTGTTGAGCTGTAGCACTTCGGATCGTAGACTGAGGATTGCCGTAGCTTCCAATGCCCAGTATGCGGGACACGAATTGGTCGCCGCTTTTGAGAATAAAACCGGTATCTCGTGTGATCTGATCATTGGATCTTCAGGGAAGATTTCGGCTCAAATACTATCCGGAGCTCCCTTTGATGTCTTTCTTAGCGCTGACACTTCGTATATCCACCATTTATTAGCAGAAGGAATGGTGAGGGGTGAGAGTCGACTCTATGCAGAAGGTCAGTTGGTCCTCTGGACGGCAGATAAAAAACTTAATCCCGGACTCGATATCTTGTTATCTGATGCGATCGAGCATATTGCATTGCCTAATCCGGATCTGGCACCTTATGGAGCAGCTGCTGAATTGGCTCTGCGAAAGATTGGCATTTACGAAGAAATTCAACCGAAATTGGTGTTTGGTGAAAGTATCGCACAGACCAACCAATTTATAGTGACAGGATCAGCCGATATAGGATTTACCGCCAAATCGGTAGTGATGGCACCTACCATGATGAAACAGGGAAAGTGGTCTCCGGTCAATCCTTCATTATACCCATACATTTTGCAGTCAGCTGCTATGATACAATCTGGTCATTACGAAGAAGAAGCTTCTTCTTTTTTTAGTTTTTTGTTTTCTTCGGAGGGACAGGATATATTGAAGAAATTTGGGTACGATATTCCGCAAGTGAAATGAATCGAATTGAGGGTCAAATTTCAAATATTCAGAAACACAAACAGTTGATTCGTGTAGAGATTCGGGTGGCAAAAGATTCGTTCTATGCCATTATACTGGATCTGGGACCCGACGCAGGATATCGACCTGTACTGCGCAAAACCTGCTCAATTCTCTTTAAAGAGACTGAGGTAAGTATTGCTACCGATGAGGCTCATCAAATCAGCATCAGCAATCGAATTCCGTGTATTTTATTAGATGTTGAAAAGGAAAAAATACTCTGTCGTATCAAATTGCAATATGAGGATGTAATCTTATTTGCCACATTATCCTCATCTGAATGGGAGCGTTTAAATATAAAGATTGGAAACAAGGTCACGGCGTTGGTGAAAGAAAATGAAGTGATGCTCGCCAATTGATGCAAATGGAATGGGGACCCATCATATTGACCTTTAAGCTGGCTGCGATCTGTACGATGCTGCTATTGTTGATCGGTATACCTTTGGCTTACTGGCTGGCGACTACTCAATCTCGATTTAAGTCGCTTGTGGAAACCCTTACTGCTATGCCACTGGTGCTTCCTCCCACAGTATTAGGGTTCTATTTATTAGTGACATTTAGCCCCAATAATTTTCTGGGTGCATGGCTACGG
>JAUILF010000276.1 GCA_030433135.1 Bacteroidia bacterium
TGATTGGTTTGTGGTATTTGGTTGTGATCTTGATGAATATCAAGGAAGTTTTGATTGTTGCCGAGCGCGCGGGTGTTATGGTTTAATTCGTTTTCAAAAGGATGAAGACCTGGTTGTTTTCGAATGTTGGCCAAGATTTACCGATGTGACAAGTAATGATGCCAAACAATTTACCGGGTGGCCGGTGAAGGTGTCAATGGAATAGGTTATTTTGAGAGGGAACTAAATACTGCTTTCAATTATGTCCTCTTTTTCAACCAGCAGATCCGCCCTGCTCTTGCCCGTGGTGGCAATTTTATTGACAGTTACACCTATGCTATCCCAGGAAGCAGCGGTCTCAACCGAAAGTGACTTGCAATTTCGACTACACGAAGTCAATAAAGAGTCGATCTTCAGTGCCTGTGCCGTCATGGATGTGAATAAAGATGGAACTCTCGATATCGTCAGCGGTGGTTTTTGGTATGAAGGACCCGATTGGAAGCAGCATGATGTAAGGGACGTTGAGGTAATCAATGGTCGACCTGACGGCTACTCACACCTGGAAGTCGACGTAAACCGGGATGGTTGGACTGATCTGGTCCACGTCAATTTTCGCAGCAGCTCGATCTATTGGCTCGAGCATCCGGGTGCTGACCTGGGTGAGTGGACAAAGCACATGGTGGCTGAACCGGGACACATGGAAACCGGCAGACTCTATGATGTGGATAATGATGGCCAATACGATGTGATTCCCAACGGTTGGGAATTTGCAGCCTGGTACGAATTTCTTGAAGAAGAACCCGGTGTTAATCCGGAATGGGCCCGCTACGATATCCATCCTGAAGGCAAAGGTCATGGTTGCGGATTTGGTGACCTGAACAATGACGGTCGTGGTGATTTCGTGGGTATTCATGGTTGGGCCGAAGCTCCGGAAAATCCCCGTGAAGGTGATTGGGTCTGGCACCCTGATTTTGAACTGGGCCGAACCTCCATTCCCATTGTTGTAGATGACATAGACGGTGATGGAGACAATGACCTGATATGGTCGCTGGGACATGATTACGGCACTTACTGGCTTGAGCAAAAACAAGACGGAAATGAGGTTAGCTGGGAAAAGCATATTATTGACGAAACCTGGTCACAGGGTCATAGTCCCTTATGGGTGGATCTTGACAATGATGGCATCATGGAGTTTGTCAATGGTAAGCGCTATTGGTCTCATGAAGGGCGGGATCCGGGAGCAACAGATCCCCTCGTTCTCTATCGTTATGAGTATGACAGTAAAGCAGGTCACTTCCGGCGATATACCATCCAGGAAAATGGACCGGCAGGGGTAGGTCTGGATCCTAAAGCCGCTGACCTGGATCATGACGGAGATATGGATCTGATCTTACCAGGTAGAAGTGGGCTCTATTGGTATGAAAACCTGCTGATAGACTAACGGTCTGAGTTTTGGGAAAAGGCAAATGTCTACTTTTGCCGCTATGAGTGAAGAACATCTGGAGGATACGCCCCTGATATCCATTGTTATGGCTTGCAGGGATACTGAACCCTATATCAGAAAATGCCTGGATTCCATCCTCAACCAAACTTATAGGAACTGGGAGTTACTGGCAGTCAATGACCACTCAGTAGATAGAACTGCCGAAATCTTGAACGATTATGCTCAAAGGGATTCGCGAGTGAAATGGTTTCACTCAGAGGGAGACAAACTGATCCCTGCCTTACAGACCGGTATCAAACAAGCTAAAGGTCTGCTAATTAACCGAATGGATTCAGATGATTACATGCCAAAAGATAAGCTGGAGAGCATGTGGAAAGTCTATCAGAATTATGGAAAAGGCTATGTAGTGGCTGGTGGTACAGAGCATTTTGTGGAGGAAGGTGAAGTGGGTGACGGATTTCTTCGGTATGAACAATGGCTCAATAATGTTGCACGAAATAATTTGCACTACCAGGAGATCTATCGGGAATGCGTCATTCCTTCACACTGCTGGTTGATTCATCGTGATGATTTCCTAAAGGTGGGAGCCTTTGATCCACTTGTTTATCCGGAAGATTATGACCTGTGTTTCAGGTTTTACCGGGAGGGTCTGAAAGTTGTTGGGATGGATAAGGTCTTGCACTACTGGAGGGATCGGGGTGATCGAATCTCACGAACCTGGGATTGCTACCAGGATAACCGCTATCTGGAGCTGAAGATCCGCTACTTCCAGGAACTGGACAGGGACCCAGAGCGTCCACTCGTTCTCTGGGGAGCGGGCAGAAATGGAAAAGACATGGCTAAAATTCTTTTGTACAGCGATATGAAGTTTCATTGGGTTTGCGATAATCCCCGTAAAGTCGGCAAGGATATCTATGGCATAAAACTGGAAGCATTGGAGGCAATCCCAGATATTGAGCATCCTCAAATCATGGTAGTCGTTTCATCTCCTGATGCCAGGACCATCATCACAGATCAATTAAGTCAATGGGGCAAAAAACCAGTGGCAGATTACTGGTTCTTTTTGTGACAGTTATCGGCATTACCAATTGATCGGACACTGTCAATCGGTGATCGAGATTTCAGGATATGGCGCTAAAACCCTCTTTTCCCAATTAACTAGATGATGATTTTCAAACATGGGCTAAAGCCCTTTCCACTTATTATTCTGTCTGAGATTCAGCACACCCACACCTGCTGACGAAGCCCATGAGGGCTTGTCAGCACTTCGCAAACTCACACCCAAACTCACACCCTCAATGACTATGACTCATGCTCTCGTCTCCCTTTTTGGATTCCGCCATGATGAAAAAGGCTCCTTCGATGACATAATCTGCATTTTCTGGCAGGGGATCAATCGGCAGGATTTCAGTAAAGCCCAAATCAGTAACCCCCGGTCTGATATGAAGTTTTCGAAAATAGACATGTTTATTGTCAGCGGCATCTACAGCAAAAATGTAATGTAGTCCCTTATCATATGTTACTGCTTCATTGGGCAAAACAAGAACTTCTCTTTCCTGGTTAATCACCCTGGCTTCGGCAAATTCACCGGGTGAAAGTGCACTGATATTGCCAAGTATCTCAGCATGCACATCATAGCTGTTATTTTGCGCATTCACCATGTCATTAATCCAGAATATTCTCGCCTCCATCAGGTCATCCGGCCTTGATTGCACATAAAAATTAAGCACCTGACCTTTTTCAAGGTGAACGATATCATCGCCATACGCCAACAGATGAAGATGCAGCTTCTGGTTATTGATTATTTCGGCCAGAGCGGTTGAAGTATGGATATAGGCACCATTGCTGACCATCAGGTGTTGAATGATCCCCGGATGAGGTGCAAGTACATTAAACGTACTTTGATATTCACCTTCCTGTGTTCCGGTTATTCCAATAGCTTCCAATTTACTCACATGGGCCTTCAATCGTGCTGCTGTTTGTTGCTTTTTCGACAGGGCTACTTCGTAATTTTTCACAGGAGCCAAAGACCTGTCGGCCAAATCCTTTTGACGAACCAGATCTTTTTCCAGATAGGCCAGTTCTGATCTTTCCTGCTCCAGTTGCTGCTGCCAGTCGATCACTTCCAGGTTTTGTAACGTAAATAACTTTTGTCCTTTTTGGACATATTCTCCGGCCTCAACATGTACCTGAACAATCTTGCCTTCCAGTGCGCTACCAACAATCGCCTTGCCCGAAGGCGGCAATTCAACTCTGCCTGTCAACTGTACTGTGGATTGAATATTCTGTGATCTAAGCTTTCCATAAACGAGACCAATGTTTTCGATCTGGGTTGGAGTGAATGCGATATGATCCTCCCCGTCGCCATGATCATCATGTACGTGATCATCTTCCATTTGATGATGATCGTCATCACTATCCTGTTCGGCTATATGGCAACTAAATAAAACAGCGGCGATAAAAACTAAAAATATTTTGAAATACATGATATGCTAATTTGAATAATGGATAAATTCATTAAGGTTCGACAGGCTTTCCTTTAAAACCTGAAGTTGTTCTATTCTCAAATTGTAATAAGACTGGTAACTGACCACCATTTCATTGTAGGTCATTTCACCAAGCTGATAAGCTACTTTGATATCCTCAGTTAATGCTTCATGTTCCATAAGGTGGACTCCAATTCTCTCCAGCCGACTCTCCAGAATAGCTCTTTCCTCAAGGAGGACAGCGGACTTGAGAGAGATCTGGTCTCTTTCCCACTGCCATTGCTGCTCCAATGCCAGTGATTCAGCTTGCAGCGCTTCCGATTGTTTGTCACGGTATGACCCGGCAATCGGAACATTTACCCCTACCTGATAACCAAAGAAAAGGAAGTCACCATTCACACTTTGCAACCTACCAAGTACATAAGGTGAAACCCGGTTCTGAGCCTTCAGTATTTCTGCACTGGCATCGAGCATTTGCTGCTGTATTAGCAGGGACTTGAGTAATGGATGTCCCTCCACATCCAATGAATCAACACCAAAAGACACTTCATTGAGGTGGGGGACCAGGAGCGTTGAATCCTTCAACCAAACATTAAGCTGATGTAACTGCACATTCCTGCGTGCATTTATTTGGTCCAGCCTGATCTCAATATCCTCTATCTCGAGCTGACTTTGCCGGAAAGGTATGGATGAAGCCTCACCCAGTTCTGCCTTAGCCCGCGCTATGGTCACAAATTCAGAGTAGGTTTCACGTCGTTCCGATTCAATCTCGTACAAAGATTGCAGATAAGAAGCTTGCAGATATATACCCGCCAGTTCCTTCTTTAAGAGCAAAAGGTTCAGTTGTAGGTTATTCTCTACTCCACCTTTCTGTACCGAGTACATGTCCGCATATGATTCTTTCAAATTTCCCGGCCTGAAATTTTTCTGAATGTTCAGTGATTGAACTCCGCTAAGTCCCGAGAAATTAAATTCCTCACCACTCAGTGAAAAATTCCATTGACCTGGTGCAACGGGTTCTTCCGATCTGGTGTCCAGAGCATTCATTTTCAATTCGGCAGCCCGAGAAAAATGTTCTTCCTGTTGTTCGAAGCGATTTAGAGCCTCGGGAAGAGATATTTCGGTCTGCCCTTGCAGGGATCCTCCCGTCATTAAGAGAATTACAATCCCGGTTAGAGGTCCCTTCCTGAATCTTCGGCGTTCAAGCAAGTAGTACAGAATGGGTAGAATAATGAGCGTGAGGAAGGTAGCTGTAATCAGACCACCGATGACAACTGTTGCCAATGGCTGCTGCACCTCTGCTCCTGCACTGCGACTCAACGCCATGGGTAGAAACCCTAATGAGGCAACTGAAGCAGTCATGATCACTGGTCTCATCCTTACTTTAGTCCCTTTTCTGATGATCTCCAATAGTGAAGTATCTTCGGTTGACTGGAGCCGATTAAGGTAGGCTACCAATACAATTCCATTAAGGACGGCAACACCAAAAAGCGCAATAAAACCCACACCTGCTGAAATACTAAAGGGCATATCTCTTAGAAACAGTGCCCAGATACCTCCGATAGCTGAGAGGGGTATGGTGGTGAAAATAAGCAACGCATACCTTGCCGAATTAAAAGTGATATAGAGAAGTAAAAAGATAAGTGAAAGGGCGAGAGGTACCACCAGGGCTAACCTCTGTTGGGCTCTTTCCAGGTTTTCGAACTGCCCACCAAACCGGACATAATATCCGGCAGGCATGGGCAGACTTTGGTCAAAAGATCGTTTGATTTCAGCAATGAGGGAGGCTATGTCCCGGTTGCGGGCATTTACTCCAATCGTAATGCGACGGTGAGTATTATCACGTGAAATCTGAGTAGGTCCTTCCTCGAAGGATATACTTGCCAGTTCACTTAAAGGAACATAACCTCCACCGGGTAAATCGATATGGAGATTATGTAAACTTTCAATACCCGTACGTTCATTATTCTCCAACCTGACGACAACATTGAAGCGACGCTCCCCCTCATAGAATCTACCAGCTTGCTTACCAGCAAACGAGGTTTTGATGATATTGTTTACCTCACTTATGGAGATTCCGTATGTAGCTAATCTCACCCGGTCGTACTTTACAACCATTTGTTGCAGGCCGGAAGTTGGTTCCACCTGTATATCTCCGACCCCCTGAATGCCTTCAAGAATTGCTTCAGCATTATGGGCAATTTCAACCAGTAAGCCCAAATCTTCACCATATATCTTGATAGCAATATCCTGTCTTACCCCGGTCATAAGTTCATTAAATCGCATTTGTATCGGTTGAGTAAATTCATACATGACCCCGGGATACTTTTCAAGTTCCTGTTCCATCTTCATAAACATTTCTTCTCGTGTCTCGGCTGATACCCATTCGTCCTTGGGCTTCATTATGACGTAGATATCGCCGGCTTCCAACGGCATTATATCGGTTGGAATCTCGGCGGTTCCTATCTTGGTGACGACCTTCAGTACTTCCGGAAACTTTGTGGTTAGAATTTCCTGCAATTGACTGGAAACTTCAACTCCCTTCCGCAGAGAGCTTCCGGGTGGAAGAATCTGATGAAGGGCAAAATCGCCTTCTTCCAGGGTCGGAATAAACTCGCTCCCCATACGACTAAAAATCCAAAGGCTTAGAGCAAATAGGATCACTGTAGCCAGGATCACCAGACGCTGAAACCGGAGAGCAAAATCCCGTATTGGGGCATATATCCGATAAATAGATCCCACAATCCGGTTGGAGATATTTTCATTTCTGCCCTGTGTATTGCGTAGAAAGAGGGAAGACATCATAGGAACATAAGTCAAAGAAAGGATGAGGGCACCGAGAATAGCAAAACTTACCGTCTGAGCCATTGGAATGAACATCTTACCCTCTACCCCTTCAAGAAAGAAAATGGGTATATACACCACCAGGATGATGATTTCGCCGAATGCAGCTGAAGAGCGAATTTCCGATGCAGCCTTGAAAACCTCCTCGTCCTTTTGTGCCGATGTCATTTGCTCGTTCTGTCGGCTCAGGTGAGCAAGAATAGCCTCAACAATGATAACCGCTCCGAGACTCCAAATATGCGCATACAGGTAACGGCAAAGAGCATACTAATCGGAATCACCGAAGCCACGATTAATCCTGCCCGAAAATTACCCAGGAGAAGTACCAGGATAAAGATCACGATAAGAGCGCCTTCTATCAGGTTCTTTGTAATGGTATGAGTGGTTCGGTTTATCAGTTTCGACCGGTCCAGATAGGGCTCCAGAATTACCCCTTCTGGCAGACTCTCCTTGATTTCCTCTATACGCTCTTTGATTCTGCGGGTGACTTCCATCGAATTTTCTCCCTTCAACATCATCACCTGACCGGCGACCACTTCACCTTTTCCGTCCATAGTCACTGCCCCAAACCTGGGAGAGTGTCCAATCGTAACCCTGGCTACATTCTTGAGAAGCACCGGAACATCCTGCACTTTTTTGACGACAATATTTTCGAGATCCACGGTATTGTTTACCATTCCCTCTCCACGAATGAAAAATGTCTGATTTTCCTTTTCGATATATGATCCTCCGGCATTGGAATTGTTGGCCTCCACAGCTTGAAAGATTTCTTGCAGAGTTACTCCATAAGCTTTCAGTTTTCCCTGACTGATCGAAATCTCATATTGCTTCAGGTATCCACCCGAACTATTAACTTCCACTACCCCATCCAGACCAATTAGCTGACGGCGAATAATCCAATCCTGAATAGTTCGCAATTCAGTTGCATCGAACTGATCTTGATAGCCTTCATCGGGATAAATCACATATTGATAGATTTCACCCAACCCGGTTGATATAGGACCCATTTCAGGCTGACCGAATTGCTCCGGTATCTCCGATCTGGCTGTTTGAATCTTCTGATTGATTTGTTCCCTGGCCCAATAGATGTCTATATGTTCCTCAAATACAATGGTAATGACCGATAGACCGAAACGGGAAATCGATCGTATCTCCACCACTGATGGGATATTGCCCATTTCCAGCTCCAGGGGATAAGTGATGAACCGTTCAACCTCCTGAGCTGAGAGATCAGGAGATGATGTAATTATCTGGACCTGGTTATCAGTAATATCAGGAACCGCATCCAGGGGCAGATGGGTCAGTGAATAAATTCCTAATCCAACAATGCCCATCACAAATACGCTTATTATGAGCTTGTTATGTATCGAAAAATACATAATACGACTTATCATCGTCTATGTTTTTAAATGATAAAAAGAATGAGTAATACCTTCAGTCAGGATCATCTCCTGGTGTGAAATAGAAGAGAATCATCTACTATATCCAAACTTCAGCTTGACCGGCAACATAGCTGG
>JAUILF010000277.1 GCA_030433135.1 Bacteroidia bacterium
ATTACCGGTTTTTTTGGAGGTGAGGATTATCACTATAATGGTCACTGGTCCTGGATTTACTGTCATGCCAATGAATGCCAGTTGGATGTAAATGGAAATCCGGTCATGCTGGAGGGAAGACCGGTAACTATTATGGAGTGGCTGGCAGCCCAGAAACGGTGAGGTGACGATATGCCTGAATTCTCAGGGTTTCAAATCGTTTCCGGTGTCAGAAGTCAATGAGTATTGATGATGGCAGATCCTTGTCCGATATCGGCTAGATGTTTGAAATCTACAGGATAATGTTGGATTGATGCAGGATTCTCTTCACGGAATATTTGTTATTTTATAATGAAATGCTGTTTATGTACCCATGCTTTGATCACAGTCATGTTTGCTGTCAAGGCGAATAAACGAACACGGCCAGGAATGAAAATGTATTACCTATAAGAACTCTATATACCTTTTCTTCATTAAAATCTAAGTGTTATGAAAAAGATCATTTTACTGAGCGGCTTATTTCTTTCCATGGGAATATTTTCCGCGTTTTCACCCGTTACACCAACCTTTGAAGCACCTAGCTGGGAAATAGATGCCGTTCACAGTTCCGTCACTTTTTCGGTTCGGCATTATTTTTCCGATGTGGTAGGCAGTTTTGACGAATTTGAGGGAACGCTCAAATTTGATCCGGAAAACCCGGACGAGAGCAGCGTCAGTTTTTCCGTCAGCGTCGGCAGTGTCAATACAAAAAATGAGCGCCGGGACGGACATTTGCAATCCGAAGACTTTTTTAATGCGGAAAAATGGCCGCAGATGACTTTTACTTCTTCATCCATCAGTAAGCAGGGAGATAAGTATATGGCAAAGGGTCAATTAACTATCAGGGATGTTACCAAGGAAGTTGAAGTGCCCATTAATTTTCTGGGAGAAATGGCTCACCCCCGGGATGAGGGTAAGTATATTGGTGGTTTTTCCAGTGAGTTTACCATCAATCGTACTGATTACGGAGTAGGTGTGGGCAACTTTGCCGCTACTACGACCATCGGGGATGAAGTCACCGTAAAGATCAATATTGAGGCGAGTAGAGCTGTGTCTTAGCTAACTGATAGGAATTCACCATATAATTGTTATCACAAGACTGTCCATGGGTAGTACAATGGACCGGGGGAAGTTGAAGTTCAATCTTTTATAGAGACAGACTTCAACTTCTTCTGGTTTTGCAAGTTTGCTCTTATTTGAGTGAAATGAAAACCTTGATATAGTGGGAGTAAGAGCTGCCAGCGAGGTGCCAGGGGCAGGGAATTGAGTCAGTTTCTAAATTTCTCCTATCCTGCAACTTCAAAGTTATTTGCCACTATTCTATTTCTAATCCAGGATAAGACACCCTTACTAATCTTCCGACGACGACCCGGATGTTTCCAACATCGCCCTTAAAGCCATCATTTCGTTTTGCAGATCACTCAGTTCAGCTTCCAGGTGCTGAATCGATGCCTTCGTAGCAGCATTTTCTCTAATCAATTCCTGGGTGGCAGCCAGGTGTACGATTTGCACGGGATAGGTGTCGATGTGCAGGATTTCTTTATCCTGGCCATTTGTAACATTCGATGCTTGGATATTAGGGTAATCAGAATTTAAGGAAAAAATGAATTTCCTGCCTGCTTACCAAACTATGTACTTACCTCAGTTATTAATAAACTGCGTCCTTAGGTTAGGGTTAAATAATTCAAATTCGAAGGCTTTGCGCACCATCCCGGCCACATTTCGTACTCCCAGTTTATTGAGCAGGTTTTTGCGGTGGCTTTTTACCGTATCGGTACTGAGGAATAATTTACCGGCGATCTCACTGGTCGTAAATTCGTATATGATCAGGTTCAGGATTTGTAACTCGCGGTTGGATAGTCTTGTTTTCATGATGATTTGATTTAGCTTACTGAAGAAAGAATGGGTTTGGGGTGCCGTTAGTCGGCTACTTCGAAGTCAGGCTACCCTGATGGTGTGCATTTAATTGTGCACGCAAGGCATCGATTTCCTCCTGTTGCTTTTGTAGAAGGGCACTGTATTCAGCACGAACAGCCTTTATGGCTTGTACCAAGAGTGGTGTTACTTTGCTGTAATCCAACCCGATGGCATCGACTCCGTTGTCTTCGTACACTACGATTTCCGGAATGACCTCACCCACTTCCTCCGCGATGAAACCTATATCGTGTTTGCCTCCGTGTTCAGCGTCCCAATCGTAATATACGCCTCGCATCTTTTCGATCATTTCCAGTGGACGCGTAATCGTCGTGATATTTTCCTTCCAGCGTCGGGAAGAGGCTGAACCGAAATTATTGCTACCCGGGCTGGATGCGTAGAAGGCAAAATGACTGGACGATTGGGTGGCTCCGTAAATGCCATGGCTGTTCTTACTCACACCGGTGACACCATAGTGGTTATTACTCCATCCGTAGATCCCGATATTGGCGGAACTGAACCCGTAAATAGCCGGAGCAGATTCACTGGTTCCGTATACACCATGCGAATTATCACTGGTTCCGTACACACCAATTTCATTGGTGCTGTAACCACGAATGCCATAACTGTGACTACTATGGCCATAAACCCCGACGTTTGCAAAACTCTCACCCAGTACACCGTAGTTGGCTTGGCTGTGTCCCTTGGTTCCAATTCGGTCTATGCTAAATCCGGATACTCCAGCACCGTACTCCCCTTTAGCTATTCCATAAACACCCGAATATTTACTGCTCTCACCGTATACACCATTGTCATTGGTGCCAATCCCTTCCACTCCCGGTCCTTGTAGACTCTCACCCTTGACAGCAGAAACACTGCCGCTGAACCCGTAAACAGCATGATTTAGTACACTGGACCCGTGCACACCCCGACCTGATTGGCTGATAGCACGGATGGCTGCGTCATCAGTACTATTATATTCTCCTGAGATTTGCGCATAGAATGGCAGAAATGCCATAACTAGAAAGATGGTAAACAGCGTTTTCATGATCCTTTGGTTTTATTGTGATTAAATGGCGATCGGATTTTCCTATTTGAAAATTTCCTATCTGCCCTTAATAACCTGGATCAGAAACAGGTAAACAGTTAGGGGTATATTTTTTGAAAGAATTTTGATTGTTACCTTCAGTTCCCGGCACTCGGTCTTTTAGATTGCAATATTTGGCTATTAAGGTCAACAGGATTTGTGGAATGAGAAAGACAGTAAGGATTCTGGTGAAATGTGATAAATTACTTTTGATACTGAGAAAACCCAATCACTGAGACCAGGGCCAATGAAATTGTTGTTATTACAGGACTATCAGCATTTGCCAAACATTGCCGAAAACTGATTATCGCGGAAAGATCGCAGAGTCCGCTGAGGAATAAACACCCCTCCCAACAACAGCCAAACCACCGTAAATCAGTCCTCAGCCGGCAGTTCCCAGTATTGAGCGGCATGAACGCATCTTATCGAGGATCAGTAGAGTCGAAGAGAACACTCGAACCACTGCCAAACCATGTTAAACCATTGCCAAACAACTGTTAAACCAGGAGAAACCACTTAGAAACCACCAGAAACCAGATAACCCGGCACCCGGTACCAGTCACACTAATGACTCTCAGTGTATTTCTTAAAATTATTAAGAATGGCTTGCCAACCTTCTCTTTGCATTTCTACCGAATTTTGTGACTCTGCATCAAAGGTTGTTTCTATCAGGGTACCTCCCTTCCCCAATTGAAAGGTTGTAATGACCTTTCTTCCATCCTCGATCGTGTAACCGATCTTCTTATGTTGACTAATTTCGTCGTAAACTGCGGTAAAGTCAAAACCGAAACTACCATCCTTTGCTTCCATCCTGGCGAAATATTTACCACCCGGCCTTAAATCATTTTTCGCTTCGGGGCAATGCCAGTCATCATTGGCGAAATTCCATTGGGTGATGTGATCAGGTTGGGTATAATATGTCCAGACTTTGGTAACATCGGCTTTGATCAGTGCTTGGATGTGAACTCTTGTGGCTTCCATTGTAGTGAATTAAATTTTGCCATTCAGTAGGTTGCGAAGAATATAATAAAGGTAGTGAGGAATAATGAAACAGAATATGGGGAAATGCGTTAAGTTAGAGTGTCGAATACGACAGAATCTCCTCCTACATTGGTGTTTTCTAATAGTATTCTAATCTAACCCGCTCAACTTTCGTCATCAAATGGCGTTAATTGCAACGTGAAAACGGGTATAAGATACTACGCCAACCTTGTCCTTATCATCTGTTGCTGCAGTATGTTAGCCTATACCAGCACAATCGGTTTTGATTTGTCAAGCAACATCACGTGGTACGAAATTCCAGCTGATGGAGAATCTGACTTACAAACTAACCTGATCGAAAAGATCAATAAAGACAAGTTTATTCCTGCTCAGGCATTCAGCATTTTTCGTGAATTAATAACTGAGATACCCTCCGATCATGCCCTTTTATTTGAGCCGCAGGTTTGTGTGAGTATTCCCACACCACCTCCTGAACGGTACTGATTCAGCAGCGTTATTCAAGCTTTCTTTTGTCATCCTTAGGCTGCCATCGATCGTTGATCAACAGCTAGCCTATTACGTATTATCAAAAACGAAATTCATTAAACAATGGAAAATCAATCAACTATTCCATCGGGAATCTTTGCAAACCTAAAGAGTGATATTCCCTCGAGTATTGTAGTATTTCTGGTGGCCGTTCCCCTGTGTCTGGGGATTGCCTTAGCCTCGGGCGCACCGCTTTTCTCAGGTATCATTGCCGGAATTATTGGGGGTATTGTAGTAGGGGCACTTAGTGGTTCACAACTTGGAGTAAGTGGCCCTGCAGCTGGATTAGCTGTGATTGTGCTCTCCGCCATCCAGGAACTGGGGAGCTTTCAGATCTTCCTCATGGCAGTTGTCTTGGGCGGTGTTTTTCAACTTTTACTCGGATTTGCCCGGGCGGGAATTATTGGCTATTATTTTCCATCATCCGTGATCAAGGGGATGCTTTCTGGTATTGGAATTATCATCATCCTCAAACAAATACCCCACGCCTTTGGGTACGACGAAGCTTATGAAGGCAGTTTTGCCTTCGTGCAGAATGATGGGCAGAACACAATATCAGAGTTGTTTAATATGGTAAATTTTATTAGCCCCGGAGCTGTCTTGATCACCCTGGTTTCACTTTCTATTTTGCTATTATGGGAACGTCCTTTTATGAAAAAGATCAAGGTTTTCCAGATCGTGCAGGGTCCGCTGGTAGCTGTAACAGCCGCCATCCTGATGGGACTCGCATTTCAGGGTACTGAAATACTCGGCCTTCGAGCTGATCAGATGGTAAGTATTCCTGTTGCGGACTCACTGTCCGGCTTTTTTAGTCAGTTCACTTTTCCTGATTTTAGCCAGATTTCTAATCCTCAAGTATATATAGTTGGTGTTACCATAGCTGTAGTAGCTAGCCTGGAAACATTACTTTGTCTGGAAGCAACGGATAAGCTGGATCCTTACAAGAGGATTACTCCTGCAAATCAGGAGCTCAAGGCGCAAGGCGTAGGTAATATGCTGTCTGGTTTGATTGGAGGTTTGCCGATCACCCAGGTGATTGTGAGAAGCTCTACCAATATTCAATCAGGGGGTAAAACCAAGGCAGCGGCTATTCTGCACGGGTTTCTGTTGTTGGGTTGTGCCATGGCCATTCCTCATATTCTGAACCTGATTCCTCTGTCCAGCCTGGCTGCTATCTTGTTTGTAGTTGGATATAAATTGGCCAAACCGGCTTTATTCAAACAGATGTACGCCCTTGGATGGTCACATTTTATTCCATTTGTAGTAACCATCCTGGGTATTGTCTTCACTGATCTGCTAATGGGAATTGGCATGGGTCTGGTGGTGGCCATTTTCTATGTACTTCTTGAGAACTACAAGAAGCCCTACTTCTTCCATCCGGAAGAGCATGTAAAGGGAGAGGAGATCAGGCTTGAGTTGTCAGAAGATGTTACTTTTCTAAACAAGGCGGCAATCATGCAGACCTTGAATCATTTCCCTGATAATTCGAAGGTAGTGATCGATGCTTCTCGCACAGCTTCTATTGATCAGGATGTTCTGGAAATCATCGAGGATTTCAAAAAAAATGCCCAGTATCGCAATATTGAGGTCAGGACGATTGAAAATAAATCCAGGGGAGCCGACCAAGATCCGGTGAAGACCCTGGAAAGTGTGGTTATGAATGGTAGACCGGCTGAAACGAAAATAATGAGTTAGACAAGACCGGCCCATCTGAGAAGGTTACCCCTTCATCGTGATGATCTATTATCAGAGGCTGCCCCACTTGGGGCAGCCTTCATTTTCATTTCATTTATCCCGGATTTTTGATTGGGGTTTCGTAACTACAAAATCCCGGTTAAAGAGGTGCTCTTATGTTGATTAAACATGAGACAATATATTGATAGTTAGCTTTAATCGATTAGTTCTGATCAATTTCTCGTCTCAACGTCGGTATCCCCGTACTGGATTTAATACCAGAAAGAGCTGATTTCCACCAGTAAGTATACATCGATCTTTCGATTTCCCGCTCAAAACTGATTTGACCCACTCTGAAATTACCTGATTGAGGCGTGTTGGAACTTTGTACCACGAAAGTATTGACGATAAAACCCTTGAGCTCGTTAAGCCACCCTCCTGTTTCAGCACTTTTTTTCCTCAGGAAATCAATTTTCAGGCCATCATAGTAAAAATGCATAGTTCCTTTTGACTGAATCTGGTCATAGGTAAATTCGAGGTCAAGGCCGTCGGTGTACCCTTGCTCAACTTCTATGAATGCCACATATTTCAGCATTTGGTTGATAGCTCTGAGGTCCATGGGTTCCAGTTTGGCTTTCACCAATGTCTTACCACCAGGAGCAGAGGCAAATGAGATGTCAGTATACAGTTTTGCAACATCGTACAGGTCGGAGGTAACTACCAGATGCGGTGGAATGGCTCGATTGTGTTGGAAAGAGTACAAGTTGCTAAGGTACCCATTCAGGTTATTGAAACTAACCATACCCGGACCATCCCCTTCTTTGGCGAATTCTTCGTAGGTGATGTTGGTATTGACAAAAAGTATGCTGTCAAGCCCAAGGGAAAGGGAGCTGTCAGCTAACTGCTCACAAAGTAATTTAGGACGCTGAAGAGGATTGAAGGGTAGTCTTTTGTCCCGGAATACCTGCAGGTTGGCATCATACAGAGTCAGATAGGAACTTTTGTATTCTGTCAGGGATTTCCGAAGATTATCGGTAATAATACAGATGGAGTCTACCTCAAGGCTTAACCATGTTTTTTCATGTCCAATAAGATGCCCCAGTTCGTACTTGTCATACACACAGTGGATAAAGGTTGAATCAGCGATTATTTTATGGTTTCCTGCCGTATAATTGACTTCATTAGTTCCATAGTGATAGAGTCCGTCGTAAGTGAGAAATTTAAGGTCAGTGGCAGTGAAAGAGGTTAGGTGGTTTAGCAGATCTTCTGGTTGGGTCATGTTATCGAGATACATATCTTCTGCTACCAGTTCCAGGGATGTTTCTACTCTCACCACACTGTCGGACTCAATCATTTCGAAAAAGGCCTGGCTTATGCTCAGTTCCTTAATCAGGAGCTGTGATTCCAGGTCATGTATTTTGAAATTGAAGTTCATCCCGGAAGTGTCTGGAATAGACCAATGTGTCATCTCCATGCTATCGACTTCAATTCGCTCAACTACTGGTTTATTAGATATTAACCATTGATAGATCTCGATATTCTCAACGGACACTTTCTTTGCTCGAATTGAAGTCTCTGCTGGTGTGTAGGTTAACCCCCGAAAACTTATGCTTTTGCTTGCTATGTCAATATCCAGGCTGTCATAGGCCAGGTTTTCCACACCAGCAATTTTTCGCTCGATTATCCTTTTAACCCATTGATCTCCAAACAACCATAGAACCACTGTGAGCATAGCCAGGACTGTCATAGAGATCAATATGATGGGCTTTAGTCGCATGTAATTTATTCTGTTTGTTTGCGAGACAAAGGATAACCCTACATATCCGTTGCTAAGACATAGTTACTATTTTAAATGTTAGTTGTAGCAAAAAAGACAGGTAGCTGTTGCTACCCGTCCGATAAGAATCGCTGAAATCACTACGGATTGATCATATTAGTCGATGGCATAGCATCCTGTCCAGAAATAAGCTTCACTGCAGGATACTGCCATGCAACAATTATTATTGTGATCATAACAAATACTAGCTGCGGCGCAATCTCCAAAAAT
>JAUILF010000278.1 GCA_030433135.1 Bacteroidia bacterium
CAATACCAGTGGTATTATTCGAAATGTTGTTATTGGTCAGAGTTACATCATTGGCTGCACCACCAAAGAAAGATGTCACCAGAAATCCCGCTGATGTCGACCCATCGGTAGAAGCTTCTCCAAGGTTATCTGTGACTGTATTGCTATCAACCCGTACCACAGTATTTCCTGAAATATCACATGCATAGTCCAGCCAGTCACCAACCCCCTTTCCGGTATACATGTTGTTGACAAAGCTGCCGGAAATATCAGCTCCTCCGATTACTCCGGCACGAAAGTGCGCGCCGATTCGACCGATCTCCGTAAACATACATCCGGTAATATCTACCTCTCCATCCTGAATTTGAACAGCAATCCCCAGATAAGGACTAGAACTGTGTTTAATATCATGCAGCGCAACATTACTAAGCAGACCATCATCTTTAAAGCGAACTCCCGTATAAGTGTCCATTCCATTACCGTCCAGGGTCAAATTCTCGATTGTTACGTCAGTTCCCGGCTCGGTTCTAATCCAGGCACTCAGATCATTCCCATGACCACTTGATGCCGTATTATAGTTGGAATACACGGTAGTAGTTTCTTTACCCATCCCGGTTATGGTAACGGATTTGGTAATTATTACCTGACCCGGCTCAGTAAAATCTTCTTCCTGGACTTCAATCACATCATCATCAACCGTATTGTAGTGATCAATAGCATCCTGAATGCTGCAAAACGGCTCAGATTGGGTGGTATTTTCAACCGTAGCATTGTTGGCTGTAGATTCAGGATCTCCCGTATTCACAGCCTCGGTAAGGTAGGGGCAGGACATGGTTTCACCATAGGTTGTGTTGATCTCTCCCATAGCAGGACCCGTGGCCTCCCCGTACCAATTTAATCTGGCATCGGCCGTCTGACCTGCTTCATAGTTTGAAATGGCGGTCCCATCGGCATCCAGGAAGGAGTTATATTTTATGCGAATCGCGTCGGGTTCCGTGAATGGTCCAATACCAATGCCTTCAAATCGATACTCGGTGAATACGTTTTCAAAGATTTCTACGAAATCCTGAAAATCGTTAGATATACCCACCTGATTGTCAATAAAGCAATTGCTCTGGATCAGAGTATTGGTAGCAGTCTGGGTGAATACTCCCGTATGCCATCCCTCAAAAGAACAACCTTCAACCGTAAGGTTATCAATACCTCCTATCTCATTAATTATACCTCGGGAGCCATCCAGATCCACATCTCCAGATCGGAAGAAGATGGAATTTTTCACTTCGATGTTACTTAGTCCTCCAGTGATAAAGACAGCGGAGAGTTCACCTGCTGGAACGTTACCACCTTCCACAAAACGCAACCCGTCAAATAGTACATCGGAGCTGGTAACCTTTACATACCCAATAATACTTGCCTCTGCTACCCTGGTAGTACAAGCGGAAGTACCAGCATTAGGGCCCTCCAGTATTATGGGTTGAGCAATCTCAACGGATTCATAATACTCTGCACCATCTCCCTCAAGAGTGAGTGTATGTCCACTTTCTGCTTCTTCAACTGCCTTTTCCAGTGAGCAGTATGTATCACCCGTATCATCGTTGGTAACAACCCCTTTATTCTCGGCAGCATAATTGGTGAACCCGACTGCACGGAAATTCACACCATTAGCAGTGGGCCCACTTCCATAGGTCTGACCTCCATCGGTGATCCCACAGGATACCGGGGAATTACCACGTCCAAAATAGTCGTCATCGAGATTGTTTTGATTACCCTGGTCACCATCAACAGGGTCTGTATCTCCATCTCCTAATCCTGAGTAAGGGGTATGTCCCGCCTGCACCTGAAATCCGACATCGTTGTTTGCCAGAATATTACTCTGTACAGTGTGATTGTACCCTTCAACCACAATACCAAAACCATCACTGGTAGATGGTTGCATATATCCCTCCACATTATTAAACCTTACCACAACACCTTCCGGGATATCCGGATTTCCACTAGCAAAGACCGGAACCCTTCTGAACACGGCTATACCGGCAAGATCCCGGTCATCAGTAGGCATATGCCCCAGCGTCAGGGCCACATCATTGTCATGTACCAAAATCGAACCATCACCCGAATCCGTTCCGTTACCCAACGGATTTTTTATTTCGATACCGAAGCGTCCATTGTCCTCCAAGATATTATGGGCTATTACATTGGGTCCGGCACCTGATGTCAATCCGATTACACCAATTCCATTATCGGCATTATCATACACAATATTGTTTTCAATAGTCACTCCGGAAGCAGATCCGTCCTGCAATTCGATCCCACAGCAGGAGTTGTCGTAAACCTCACAGTTGGTGATGGTAATATTCCTTTTCAGTCCATTCCAGATGACAATACCACGCTGTACCGGATTCATGTGTCCAAAAGCAGTGACGTGGTCAAAAGTCACATCATCCACCGGTCCATTGGCATACAGCCCACCACGACCACCTTCATTGCCCGAGATGGTCACATGTTCCACTGTGAGCCCGTCATTACTTAACAAGGCAGAAATACCAGCATGATTAGAGCTGGATCCGGTATAATTCTGAACCGTCAAATAGGCAATGCGAACTTCTTCAACATTGTTTTGAATAGTAATTCCACTGACTCCACTTCCCAGGTTCATTCCTTCCAGTATCACCAGATCCTCATCCATAGATAGTCCGGACAGATCTATGGTCTTATCAACCACCAGCGCTTCTTCGTAGGTACCATCCTCTACCAATATCTTATGTCCACCAGGCCCATAGGTTATTGCCGGTTGGATCTTCATGCCGGAGGCACCGTCAACATACTTATCTCCAGATGAGACTTCCTCCACATGAAGCATATCAGCCAGGCCTGCATCCGCCAGAATAAATTGATCAGCTGCGCTATAGGCTTCCGCTCTGGTTTCGAAGAAATAATCCCAGAATTCACCGGGTGTGCCAGACTCCTGCACCAACTTATGAGTATAGATTGGTGGAAAATTAACAGTTCCAGTTTCCTGGCCATTATAGTCCTGTACATAGAAATCAACCGGTTCTCCACAACTCAGACTGGATAATGTGATCATGTCAGAATACTCAGGACCATCTGGTTGATATAGTCCATTTGAAAAAATCCCTACTCCCGCAGAAAAACCACCTGCAAAGGAGTTTCCACTGGTTGTCAGGTTGGTAATCAGCATATTTTGACAATTGCTAATAGAAACACCAAGTCCGTCTTGACTATCGGTTGCGGTTACGTTAATCATAGTAACGCTCGTATTATTGTTCAGGGCAATATTACTTCTTCCCGAGTTATGTACAGTGACGTTCTCGATGATGATATTATTTCTTCCTTCCTGCGAATGTATTCCGAATGAGCCCGAGTTATTCAAGGTAAAGTCGAGAAGTGAAACAGCACTTGCAACAATACGTATTCCATAAGCTCCACTACTAGAGTTAATGATCACTCCAGCTTGAGATTCACCATTGAGTTCAATTTGCTTGTTCACCGTAATTTGTGTTGATGGAGTATAAGTACCATCCGCAACATGAACGACTTCACCATCGACAGCGTCATCAATACCATCCTGGATGGTCGTCCAGGGATCACTCATCGATCCATCACTACTGCCCCCCATATAGCTTGCATCTACATAGACATCTTGAGAAAACCCAACCAGTGAAAAACATAGTAAGCAAAAAAGAAGTGTATACCTTTTGATCATAGCTGTATTTTTAACTGCCATAACCTATAGACTGACCATGCCAGACAACAACGCCTGGAAAAGGACCGACAAACAGAAAGACTGAGAAGAATTGTGGTCTTAAGGCTTACGGGTCGATGGGTACAACAGTGTTTAACAAAAGAATTCCTGAGAATTCAGCGCTGAATATAACAATACAGTTCAACTAGGCAAAAAAAACAAACTTAAATCAATCTAATCTTACACGAAAACCCACAATCGATTGATCAGTGAAGTTCTACAGGTCTGAAGTTGAAATCATAAAAACCGCTATTTTAGCCGCCATTTGGTCAACCTATTCGATACATCATGAAAACAGTTTCTACCACTTGCCTTTTCTGGCTTTTCCTGTTTACAATGAATGCACAGGACACCTCTTCACCCTATTTCACCCTCGATCCCACCCTGACTCCGGATGCGACCGCCATCATCTTCAGTCATCAGGGGGATCTCTGGCAAGTTCCCGTCCAGGGCGGTCAGGCATTGAGACTCACCGCTATGGAAGGAGATGAAACCAGGCCCCATGTATCACCCGACGGGGAATGGTTGGCTTTTACCGCTACCCGAAATGGCAATAAGGATATTTTTGTGATGCCTTTGCAAGGTGGCCCCATTCAGCAACTGACTTTTCATTCGGCTTATGACGATGTAGATGGCTGGAACTGGGACAGTGAAAACATCTATTTTACATCAGATCGATATAACAGAATGTCCGGTTATACAGTACCACTGGCGGGGGGTACTCCGGTCAGATTATTCGATCATTACTTTAATACCGTACACAACCTCGAAGAGCATCCTATTTCAGGTGAAATCTTCTTCAACGAATCCTGGGAGAGTAAGAACTTTGCCCATCGAAAACGTTACAAGGGGGATTACAACCCCGATATCAAATCCTATAATCCAGAGACTGCAGAATACCGACAGTACACTGACTATGAAGGCAAAGATTTTGGTGTCACCATTGATCAGCAGGGTAATACCTACTTCATGTCAGATGAAGACACCGGAGAATACAACCTTTTTCAGCTTCAGAGTAACGAAAAAGTAGCTCTCACCAGCATGGATACTTCCATCTTCTGGCCACAGGTGAGTGCCAATGGTGAAAAGATCGTATTTAGAATGGGTTACAGAATTTACATCTACGACGTCGCCAGTGGAACTGTATCCAGTCCTCCCATCCAGATCTCCAATGATCGCACACTTGAAAAGGAAGAATCCTACACCATCAATGGAAAAATCTCCGCCTTCGACATCTCACCGGATCAGAAGAAACTGGTTTTTGTTTCACGAGGAGTATTATTCGTTAGTGATGTTGAAGGAAAATTCATACGCAAAATAAGCACAGATCCGGCAGAAGCAGTAGGCGAAGTCCATTGGCTGAAGGACAATCGATCTCTGTTATTTTCCCAAAGCAATGGTGGATATTACAATTGGTACACCCTGTCCGTCGATAGTGTATCGGTGATCAGGCAACTCACCGATGAAAACCAAAACCAGAGGCAATTAACTTTCAACTCGGATCGCACCAAGGGAGTCTACCTAAGTGGCCGTAACCAGGTCAGAATCATGGACCTGGAGACCTTGTCCTCGGAAACCATCGTTGAGGATGAACTTTGGGCCATGTATAATCCCAACCCCTATTTTTCTCCTGATGACCGCTATATCGTATACGCGGCAAAAAGGAATTTTGAAGATGACCTTTTTGTGTACGACACGGAAGGCGACACCTCCCTAAACCTTACTCATACCAAGGTGACTGAAACTTTCCCCTTCTGGTCTCCTGACGGAAAATACATATATATGTCATCCGACCGGTTGCACCATAGTTACCCCTACGGAACCAGTGAAGCCAGAATATACCGCCTGGCACTGGAAAAATTTGACTCTCCTTACCGTCTGGACAAACTGGATGAACTACTTGCTGCAGAAGACGAGTCCAGCAATGAAGATGATGGAGAAAAAAATGAATCGTCAGACACTACTGAAACCAAAGACGAGGACGAACAAATAAAAATTGTCATCAATGAAGATGGTCTTATGAGAAGAATGGAAAGGATCAGTCCTACCTTTGGAGAGCAAACTCAACCATATGTGGTAAATGACGGTGATAAAAGCATCATACTCTATTTAAGTAACCACGATGGTAAGGGTCTGCACCTTTGGAAAACTACCCTCGAACCTTTTGAGGATGCAAAGACAGAAAAGATATCCGAAAGCCGGATGGGTGGTTATCAGATCAGAGAAGCAGATGGCAAATATTACTTATTAACGGGTGGAGAACTGTACAAGCTGGATCCCGCCAAGGGAAAGATGGACAAGATTTCTCTGCACAAACTTTCTTTTGAAAAGACCCTGGCCAACGAATTTAGACAGATGTTTCACGAAGCATGGGCAGGGTTTGAAGAGAATTTCTACGACTCAGACTTTCACGGAGAAAACTGGCAGGCCCTGCGTGATGAATACATAGCCTATCTCCCCATGGTGCAAGAAAGATCACACCTTCGCCTATTGCTCAACGATATGCTGGGCGAACTCAACACATCTCACTTTGGCTTTTACAGCAGTGGTCCCGAAGATGACTTGTATTTTGGGGATCAGACTCTCGAAACAGGATTACTCTTTGAGCAGGATGACCCCTATCGCATCGCCAAAGTAATTGAACGGGGTCCGGCAGATCATGAAGGACAGGATATTGAGCCCGGTGCCTTGCTCGTAGCCGTGGATGGGGTTGAAGTGGATCCGGCCATGAACCGTGAAACGTACTTCATCAGTCCGGAAAACAAGGAAGAAATCACTCTGACCCTGGAAGGAGAGAACGGACGCCAGGATATCAGAATTCACCCGGTTGGCTATGGCACCATCAGGAGTCTGTTGTATGATGCATGGCAAGATGAGAATCAGCAATATGTAGACCAGCACAGTCAAAACAGGATTGGATACGTCCACATGAAAAACATGGGTCGCGGACAATACAACAGTTTTGTACATGACATGGTAGGTGACGATGGATACCGTGATGGGCTAATTGTTGACCTGCGTTTTAATACCGGAGGCAATGTGCACGATGATGTGCTACGCTTCCTGAGTCAGCGCAAGTACCTCCAGTGGAAATACCGGGAAGGAGAGCTTACAGGCCAGTCAAATCACGCTCCCGCTGACAAACCCATTGTCCTCCTTATCAATGAGCAATCATTGTCAGATGCAGAAATGACCGCAGCGGGTTTCAAAGCCCTGGATCTCGGAACCATCGTGGGTACAGAGACCTATCGCTGGATTATCTTTACCAGTGGAAAGGGTCTGGTCGATGGATCCTTTTACCGTCTGCCATCCTGGGGCTGTTACACATTAGATGGTGAGAACATCGAAAAAGAAGGTGTCAAACCGGATATCAGGGTGGATGAAGATTTTGAAGATCGACTCAACGGTAATCAGCCGCAATTGGACAAAGCGATTGAATTAATTTTAAGTCAATTGAACAACTAGCATCACACATGGAGCCACAAAAAAAGGATCCCATAAGGAGAGATGAGAGGCTGTATCCCCTATCCCATGACCATCATGGAGGCCTGGTTTTCGCATTGCGACTTAAGAAAGGGGTTACCAAAAATGCCGATGTAAACGAGATTGGGGATTACATTCGGTATTTCTGGGATAATGAATTAGTAAGGCATTTTCAGGACGAGGAAGCTTACCTGCTAAGTCTCCTTCCTGATGACCATGAACTGAAAAAGCAGACCCTGCAGGAGCACTCACAAATTCGCGATACAGTCGACCAAATCCTCCGGGCTCCCGGCAAAGAAAAAATCATGAACCTAAGCACCCTGGTAAATGATCATATTAGATTTGAAGAACGGGTACTCTTTCCCTACCTGGAAAAAAATCTCAGTAACAAGCAACTCAATGACATTGGTGATTCGCTGATGGATAGTGATTTTTGCGACACCTGGGAAAATCAATTCTGGAAGTAGGTGTTGGGCATTGGGTGTTGGGTGTTGGGTTAGTTAAGGGTTGGCAAAAAACTACTACCTTATTGTTTTTCATACAAGAAATGACTTCTCATCTATATTTTCCCGGATCTCCTTTAAATGAATTTGTAGAGAGTTTCTATTACTACAAAGGATACGAACCTCAACATCGCGTGGACCGATTTCTACCTGATGGAAATGTGCAAATCATCTTTGACCTGACGGAGGAACCTAAATTCATCTACGACAATGTTTCACTGGAGGAAATCCAGACTTGCAAACGAGTCTGGTTTTCGGGGTTTCGGACAGAGCCTATTACCATTCCATCGGGTAGAAAAAGTGAGATGATCGTGGTTCAGTTTCATCCCGGGAGAGCTTTTCCGTTTCTTTCCGAGCCTGTGGTAGAGATCAAAAACCAGGTAGTTCCAGCCGAATGGGTCCTCAGTAAGTACATCCTCGACATACGCAGTCATTTACAGGAGTTAAATGAAATCCATGATAAATTGAAGCTCCTGGAATCACGTTTGTTGCGGCATTATCTGGACAATCCCGACAAGGGACTGGTGACATCTTAC
>JAUILF010000279.1 GCA_030433135.1 Bacteroidia bacterium
TTTTTTAAATTTATTACAATAATGAAAATCTTATAACCGCTATCAATGATATTAACACATTCAAGGCAGATATGCTTGGAACTAATATATTAGAGCCGATTCAGAGCGTTTTTAATTCAAAAAAAATTTTCAAACCAAGGGTCGCTGAAGATGATATTCTACGCATTCATCTTAGCCTCCTCGCTAGCAACAACTCGTTTTGAAATGATGATACTTATCTCGTACAACAGGTAAAGGGGCACTCCGATCAAAACCTGCGTAGTGGGATCCGGTGGCGTAATGATTGCTGCCAACACCAAAATAACCACGATGGCCATGCGCCTGTACTTTCGCATAAACTCGGGTGTAATCAATCCGACTTTTGACAGAAAGAAGACCACTATGGGTAATTCGAATATGATACCGGCTGGCACAGTATACATCGTCATATTATTGACATACGATGTCAGTGTCGCTGTCGAAGCAGTGTCTGCAATTTCATAGCCCGATAAGAACTTAAGGGCAAATGGAGAAATGATAAAATATCCAAAGGACACTCCAGTGATAAAAAGCAAGGAACAAATCAACACGATTCCCCTGGCAGCATCCTGTTCTTTGGGGTATAGACCAGGCTTAATAAAGCGCCACATTTCCCAAAAGGCATAGGGGAATGCAACCACGACACTTTCAAGTGAGTGATAAACTTCTCCTCGACCTTGATGGTCTGAATTTCCAGCTGGGGAGGCTCGCACATAGTGCCAAAGAAATGACAGAAAAACTTGTAGGTAGGAAAGTCTGCAAACTTGGGTCCGAAGATAATCCTGTCAAACACAAAGTCCTTACTGAGGAACATGACGATCCCAAATAGAGCGATGGATGCGATTGCTCTGATCAAATGCCATCGCAACTCCTCCAGATGCTCCAGAAAGCTCATCTCGCCCTGCCCCGCCGGCGGCTGTGGTGGAACCATTACTTCTGCCATAACACAAATGTAATATTCCAGACATTCTTTTGGTTCAGATTTTTATGGGGTACTTGTAAATACTTTTTGTAGTTCGGAAAAGCCGGTGTGCAGAAGTCCATCGTCTTTCGGGTGGTAAACACTATTATGCTTACTTTTGGGCTCATTTTATTACACCATGAACTGGGACATACTGCTCAATTTTGGCCTGCTTGCCGGAAGCTTATTCATACTGGTAAAAGGCTCCGACTGGTTCGTTGACTCAGCGGAGAGAATCGGACTTGCTATGGGCATTTCACCATTTATTATTGGTGTGACTATCATTGCCTTTGGCACTTCTCTGCCGGAATTAGCCTCTTCCATAGTGGCTGTACTGGGTGAGGAGTCCGAAATCGTCACGGGAGTTGTTGTGGGTTCGAACATTACCAACATTTTGTTGGTCCTGGGCCTGGTGGCAGCGGTTGGAGGTGTTGTTAAGATGGACTACAACATCATGGACATTGATATGCCGATGCTTCTGGGCTCGTCTTTCCTCTTGTGGTTTTGTCTTTTGGATCAGCATGTCAGCCTTTTTGAGGCCTGTATATTCCTGGCCGGTCTGGTCATTTTCTTGATCAATTCACTATCCGGCAGTGGTGATTCGGAAGCTGAACGACCTACTGCCAGATGGCGAGACTATATACTGTTGGTTCTGGGTGGAGTTGGTGTGAAATACGGTGCCGATTTTACCGTCAATGCCATTGATAGCCTTTCAGAAAGTTTTGACCTGAACTCCGTTGTACTGGCCCAGACCCTGGTCGCTCTTGGGACCTCATTGCCTGAAGTAGCCGTTTCCATTACAGCCGCAAAAAAAGGAAAGCCCGGTATCGCTATTGGCAATGTGCTGGGATCCAATATGTTTAACACCTATGCTGTGATTGCCATTCCTTCCTTCTTCGGACAACTTGTGATACCAGAAGAGATGTATGCTTTTTCACTCCCCTTTATGATAACGGCAACCCTGCTCTTTGCTGTTATTTCTATCACCAACCGTATCAATCGATGGGAAGGTTACATGCTGCTGTTGTTCTATGTCTTTTATTTCAATTATTCCTTTCAACAGGCACTTTAGCAATACATTCCACATCCGGGCAATCATTTAAGAAACAGCTGAAAAAACATTTACATTTGAGCCATCGTTAACCTTGTAATCTCTGGAGCTATGCTTGATAACCTATTTGGAGACATGAAGGGCAAACAGGAGGAAATGAAAAAACGCCTCGCCCACGAAATACTGGAAGCTGAAGTTGACAATGGCAGCATTATTGTTAAAGCCAATGCAAACCGCGAAATTGTTGACATCAGTATTGATACAGAAAAGTTCGACGTCAGCGATACTGAAAAGCTCCAGGATATGCTCATCATAGCCACCAACCAGGCATTGGACCTGGCCGCTGAACGAGAAGCCGCCGAGGCACAAAAGATGCTGAAAGACATGATGCCACCCGGGCTGGGAGGATTATTTGGGATGAACAGCTAATATATGAACCGATTTTTGGTAACTTTTTTCTTATTCTCCATCATATATATTGGTGCAGGTAGCCAGACCACGACCGGATTGGTAGCGTATTACAATTTTGAGGATTGTGATGCTACCGATGTCAGTATGAATAACTCCGACGGGATTGTTTTCGGTGATCCTGCCTGTGACTGTGGCGTGCAGGGCAATTCCCTCTATTTCGACGGTGACGATGACTATATGGTTTTAGCCGGGAATGTGGAAACCTATTTCACCGACCGGGTTTTTTCGCTGAGCATGTACTTCCAGACCGATGATAGTTTTGGTACGCACGATATCCTTTCGAAACGGGCAGCTGGCGATTATGATCAGGCCTATGCCATTCGCTACACCCCATCTTCACGTACACTTACCGTAGATATTGCTGCTTCTGATTCAGTGAGAACTACCTTCTTTGAGAAACTGGATCCCGGCACCTGCTGGATTCACCTGGTAGTGGTGAAAGGTCCACGAAATCACAACATTTATGTTAATGGACAACTGATCGCTACTACGCCGGTAGATGAGACCATGGATATCACCAGTCCGGCCGCGCTACAGGTCGGCAACGGACCATGCATCGGTTCTACTGACCGACGTTTCAACGGTTGGCTGGATGAAATGCGTTTCTATAACCGGGTACTGACCGAAGAGGAAGTCCAGGGACTTTACCTGGCTCCCGATAAGATCGTAACCAGAGATACGACCATTTATCAGGGAGGAACGGCCATCCTGAAGTCAGATCCCTCCTGTGCCATGGGCTATACATGGAGTCCGGCCGAGTTTGTTGATCCGGTCAATTCCCTGTCGACAGTGGCTACTCCTCCGGAAACACAAACATTTACGCTCAGCTATCAATATGGTAGTTGTGTAGCAACAGATACCGTACTGGTGGAAGTGATTAACCCTGAGGAGATTGAATGCGGTCAGGTACCCATGCCTAATGCTTTTACTCCCAACAACGATGGACGAAACGATGAGTTTTTTATCAGCAATCCGTTCGCTCTGGAGGAATTACATGCCTTTGAAATCTTTGATCGCTGGGGCAATATGGTGTTTTCAACTACCGAACTCAATGGCCGTTGGGACGGACGTTTTCGGGGAGAATTCGTAAACCCCGGGTTATACATGTATAAGGTCAAATACACCTGTCAGGGAGATGAACTTGTCAAAACCGGCAGCCTTATGGTCATGCGATAACGGACCTACAACCTTGGAAAATGAAGGTACTACTATACATATCAACACTTAGTCTCTTCCTCATGGCCTGTGGTTCGGATAACTCCGGTCAGCAGACAGGTGAAGACTCCGTCAGACCACAATCTGCCTCACTGGATGATCGTGATGTTGAGGAGGTTGATCTTGAAAACGCTCCCAGAATTCACTTTACCAACAAGCGATTTAACTACGGTGAAATTTACCACGCTGAAAAAATCACACACGATTATGTCTTCACCAATGCAGGTGAAAGTGACCTGGTCATTTCAGGTGTGAGAGCTTCCTGTGGCTGTACTCAGCCCACATACCCTATGGAACCCGTAGCACCTGGTGATACCGGTGTGGTTTCAGTCCTTTTTAATAGCGTGGGAAAACAAGGAGCAACCAGAGCCACCATTAGAGTGCGTTCCAATGATCCTGCCGAACCCGAAGTCGTGCTACGCCTGGTGGGTAGGGTATTGGTCAAACCCAGGGAGGAACAATAAGGTCCTTGTCCTGTCATCTTAGACACAGATGCTATGGTATATTAGGGTGCTTTGGTGTTATGGTCTTTTGGTACTATGGCGAAACAAGGCCCGGAGGGCCGACACCAACGTTTCCCCCATTGGTGGAGCTTGCCACGCTACTGCGTGGGGCCAGGGGGTGGCTTTTCGCAACTTATTGATATACTGCCATTTATAAATCCGATCTGATGCGGCAAAAAATCTTGTCTGAATAAGGATTTTTACGATGGATTGGATTGTTGGATGGACAACTTTGGATAGAAATGTCAACAAGGCCCAGAGGGCCGAAACCTTTGTAGCAAGAAATTGCGCACCGATCGCAAGCGCCGTAGGTGCGACACAGTGGAGTGACATATAAGTACTAAGGTCTGATTGTAGACCTACCCAATCTTGTCTGAATTAGGATTTTTAGGATGAATTTGATTATTAGATGGTATTCAATCGTATCAATAATTTCACGACTGCTCTTTTTGCAGTCCCATTCTTCACTATGACTCATACATATCTTCCCGGATTTGTTTTTGCTATATTTAAGTGTACATGTGCCCCCCCAAATATTAAGAGTACCACTCAATGACCAATTGAAATGTCCCTCTCACGCAAGCTGGTAGCCATAATGTTTACTGACATCGTGGGTTATACCAAACTCATGCAGAAAAGTGAATCGGTGGCATTATCCATCAGAGACCGGCACAGAGCGGTCGTTGAAGAAACTCACAACAAGTACCGGGGGACGATTATCCAGTACTCGGGAGATGGGACCCTCAGTATTTTCGAAAGTGTATCTGATTGCGTTAGAGGTGCCATCGAAATTCAGGAAGAGTTACAAGATAGCCCACATGTACCACTCCGCATTGGTATCCATTTGGGAGATGTAATCATCACCGACTCAGATATCATCGGAGACAGTGTTAATCTGGCATCCAGAGTGGAATCTCTGGGCATCGCCGGATCTGTACTTATTTCCGATAAAGTATTTGAAGAAATTAAGAACCAGGATATTGCAGTGACCTCGATGGGGCAATATCACTTTAAGAATGATGCGCATCCACGAGGTATCTATGCCATCAGTGTTTCTAACCTGAAGGTTCCTGATCCATCCCAACTCAGCGGAAAATTAGAACTAGCCAAAAGTGGTGCTAGTGACCCCTCCAAAAGGTTAATCCCGAAAAAAGACGAAGAACTAGAGTCTGCTGATGACCGCTTTGAACAATCAGTTCGTAAAACTATTGAGGAACATCTCTCCGAGCAGGTTTTGTCTGTCGAGTTTTTATGCAAAAAAGTGGGCTACAGCAGACCTCAGTTATATCGAAAATTACAGGCATTGACTGGCCATTCACCTTCTGAACTAATCAGAGAACTTCGCCTGAAAAAAGCTGCACAACTCTTAAAGAACAATACCGGCAATGTATCAGAAATAGCCTATCAAACGGGATTTAATAATCTTTCTTATTTCAGCAAGGCTTTCCAGGAGCGATTTGGATCGACACCTTCAGATTATGCTAAAATCAAAAAGGAAAGTTTTGGTCTTCCCGTTTCTCTTACAGCATTTATTGGCCGAGAGAAGGAACTGGCAGACATACATGAGATGCTGGAATCCTCCAGACTGATTACACTTACCGGTACCGGAGGTACGGGCAAAACGAGGTTGGCACTGGAAGTGCTAAATAAGAAGATCGACACAGTTGCTGACAAGTCCTATTTTGTCCAATTGGCTCCAATCAGTGATTCAGAGCAGGTGCTTCCCAAGATCGCTCAAATCCTCCGGGTCCAGCAAGACCCAACCAAATCCACCAGAGATCTGGTTATCGAATTTATCGGAGACAGGAAGCTTTTGCTGGTCCTGGATAACTTTGAGCACGTGGTCGACGCGGCATCGGACATAAGCCAGTTGCTCATCAGCTGTCCGTACCTAAAGATCCTGACTACAAGTAGAACAGTACTCAATCTGACTGGCGAGAAAGAATATGCCGTACCCCAACTCATTGTGCCTTTAAAAACCCGTGATTACACCCTGGAAGAATTGGTGCAGGTACCTTCTGTCCAGCTTTTCGTCCAACGAGCAAAAAGTGTAAAGTCGGCATTTGAACTGGACGAATCAAATTATACGTTTATCACAGAAATCTGCCGTAATCTGGATGGTCTACCTTTGGGCATAGAGCTGGCAGCTGCCCGAATGAAAATATTTTCACCGGAAGCTCTGGTTAAGAGACTGGCAAAGAATTTTGACATATTAAAAAGCAATTCTCCTGACCAGGCTGACAGGCACAGATCCCTGCGCAATGCCATAGATTGGAGTTATAGCCTATTGGCTCCGGAGGAACAAACCCTGTTTAGACGACTTTCGGTTTTCCATGGTGGATGGACCATTGATGCCGCCGAAGAAGTTTGTTTTCATTCCTACAGCGCTCAATTTGACATCATTGATGTCTTAACCGGCTTAGTTGATAAAAGCCTTATTTACCGCGAAGATCAATCTGACGGTGAACCTCGCTTCCACATGTTGGAATCCATCAGATCCTTTGGGCAGGAACGCCTGGAAAAATCATTGGACAAAAAGCCTCTGATGACTCGATATGCTGCATATTTCGAGGAAAAATTCAGGTCGGGAAAAGGAAACATAACCGGATCGGATGCCAACCAGTGGCTGGAATTTATCGACCTCGAACTGGATAATCTGAGAGCCGTGTTAAAATGGTTGGAGTCCGAAAAGTATGCAGAGCGAGGGATGTCTTTTGCCCTTTCCTGGTGGCGATACTGGACTATTCGGACTATGATGCGGGAAGGATCACAGTGGATCAAGCGCATGCTGGATATACCCACTCAGAACAAGGAAAGCATCAACCGATGCAAAGCACTTAACGCCTATGGAGTTCTTTTTGGGTTAACCCAAAAAATCTTTAACGCAGAATCCATTATCCGGGAGTCACTACTGCTGGCAAGATCCATGAATTATACAGAAGGGATTGCACATGGTTTAAAATATTTAGGGTGGATCCTGACTTATCAAGGTAAGTTTGAATCAGCCACGAAGTATAGCAATGAAGCTCTCGCAATTTATCAGGATCTGGGTAAGGATCGTGATATAGCCGCTGTATTCAATAATCTGGCACATGCTGCAAAGCTGAAAGGATTAATTCCTCGGGCACTGCAACACCAAAAAGAGGCCATCAAGATCATGAAAAACATTGGTGATCAAAGGGGCTACGCCTACAATCTCTGTGGTGCCAGCTGGCTCAACTGCTATATGGGTCTCTATGATGAGAGTACTCACATGACTTCAACCGCCCTGGACATATTAGAAGAAATCGATGATAAACAACTGGTCGCATTCTGCCATAGCCTTCGCGCTTTTCAACTTAGTTACACAAAATCTTATGAACAGTCGAGTTCCCTGATTCAGATTGCGCGGCCTCTTTGGCAAAAGTCAGGAAACCAATACGGTGATATGTATTGCGATATCATCGAACTCATGAACCTCTTAAACCTGGAACAGGAAACGGCCGATGATTCTTTCTCAGTTTTGTATGGGGATACCATCTCTTCTACATACGGCGAATTTTACAATTGGAAGAAGCAGCTGTGGTTAAGAAAGTTAATTCAGCAAGACCGGCTGGATGAAGCGAATGATTTTGCCCGGGAGACCACCGCAGACATTATCAAATCGGAGATTCACTTTAATCTCCCTGATCAACTTGAAATCCTGGCGTATTTACTTTACAATCGCAAATTATATACGGAAGGTGTCTTATCCTTTGCTCATGCCCATAAGATGAGGGAGACCACCATGATCATAGTGCCACCTATCTGGTTTGACTTTCATAACAACACCCTGACCAAACTGCAGAATGCTCTACCCGAAAAAGCCTATGAGATTTCCTGGAGTCATGGGCTTAACAGCGGCACTGATACTATCCTCAAAATCCTCAGTTCACTCTGATTTAGGTACTCCCCACCTTTTACCCACATCAGTAATGACCTTTTTAGCAGCTGTTTTTACGGCAGCAATCTCTGTTATTGGGCAAAACTTCAAAAAAAGTTTCTCTTTAACAAATA
>JAUILF010000280.1 GCA_030433135.1 Bacteroidia bacterium
TTATAAACTTATTACACAGGCAAATCAGATTAAGAAAATAGTAAAATAGAAGATAATCATGGAAATGAAGATTACGCATCCGATACCCAAAGACCCTTCAAGACCGATCGTCATCACAGGGCCCTGCAGTGCTGAAACTGAGGAACAGGTAATGAAGACAGCACAGATGATTGCTGATCACGATATCAAAATCGATCTGTTTCGAGCTGGAATCTGGAAACCCAGGACCCGGCCTAACAATTTTGAAGGTATAGGTTTTGAGGGACTACAATGGCTGAAAAAGGTGAAAGATACCTATGGCTTTCCGGTGACAACTGAAGTAGCCAATACCCAGCATGTATTTGAAGCATTGAAAGCGGGTATTGATGTACTTTGGCTCGGAGCCCGTACTACGGTTAATCCATTTTCAGTACAGGAGGTTGCCGATGCACTGAAAGGAGTGGATATTCCTGTTTTTATCAAGAATCCGATTAACCCTGATCTACAATTGTGGAGGGGAGCTATTGAGCGTATCTACAACGCCGGAATAACCAAGATTGGAGTAGTACACCGGGGTTTTTCCAAATTTGGGGATACGATTTACCGAAATGTGCCACAGTGGCAGATTCCGATTGAACTCAAACGCAATTTTCCCGATCTGATGATGATTGTGGATTCGTCTCACATCTGTGGAAACAGGGATCTTCTGTTCGAGGTAAGTCAGACCGCTTTGGACCTCAACTACGATGGAGTCATGTTGGAGTCACATTGTGACCCTACCAATGCATGGAGCGATGCCAAGCAGCAGGTTACCCCATTTGACCTTAAGGAGCAGATATTGGATAGGTTGGTAGTCAGAAAAACCGGTGCCAATGATCCTGATTTCCAGGAAGACATAGAGGAACTGAGATCGCGGATCGACGGACTTGATAAGGAGATTATGCAACTGCTGGGTAACCGACTCAAAGTGGCAGAACAGATTGGATTGTACAAGAAGAAGAACAACATTGCCATACTACAGCAGTCTCGCTGGAACGAGATTATTGATAAAGCCATGGAACAGGCAGAACCAATGGGATTGAGTAAGGAATTTGTATCCAAATTTCTCAAAGCTGTCCATCAGGAATCGATCAATCATCAAGAAAAGATCATGCTTGGAGAGTCATCGGTCAAGAAGGTTTGATTGTGGCCTGAAATTTGCTGAGGAACAAGAAAGAAAAGAATCCGGAAGTGTCAAAAGCTCCGGATTCTCTTCCCAAAAAGCCTTTGAACAGACACTATTTTTTAACATTTAACCAGTTATTCCGAAAGGTTTTACATATAGGTAAAACATAAATATTATTTCTTGCGATATTTATTTTTTTTTCTCGATAAAATATCCATATTAGCGGGAGATCGTGAGAAGAACAATTTAAACCGGGATAACTACATGTTGATATTGTGCATTACCTCTGTTTCTTTCCTCCTAGGTGCAGCTATTGTTACAGGCACCAAATTGATGTCTACCAGGAAAAGAACTTTCTGACAGTTCTATAAACTTTTTACCACTTTCACCATTATACCTTCTTTGGGTTGTAGTGGTCTCAGCAGTCGGCTGAAAGTCGTAACTTCGCCCTGTTATTTAATGCTACAGATGAAGTCTATGTCCAAAGCCCTTATTCCTACGGAATGGGGAAATTTCGAGATGATTGCTTACGGAGTTCAGGAAGGGGATCCGATGCCACATTTGGCGCTTATTCATGAACGTACGGCAGGACGATCCAATCTGTTGGTCAGAATCCATTCGGAATGTATGACCGGAGACCTTTTTAAATCTACGCGCTGTGAATGTGGTGGACAATTGCGTAAATCATTGGACCTCATTGCCCGTGAAGGGGGCATTCTGATTTATCTCAGGCAGGAAGGCAGGGGTATTGGACTTATTGAAAAACTCAAAGCATATCAGTTGCAGGATCAGGGCCTGGATACCGTAGAGGCCAATGTAGAATTGGGCCATGCACCCGATGAGAGATCCTTTGATCTGGGTGTGAAAATTCTTGCTGACCTGGGCGTCAAATCCATAAGGTTACTTACCAATAATCCGGATAAAATCAAAGCTATTGAGGATTCAGCAATTACACTGCTTGAAAGAGTTCCGATTATCATAGCTCCTAACCAAAACAATCGGGGGTACATGCAGACCAAGAAAAAAATCCTGGGACATCTTTTGGATTAACATTTGTCCGGTCTTATACCATGTGACTTTTGAGAAGTGATGGGTTGAGGTGCCGATCAGGAGCGTTCTCCCTCAACTTCCGGCATTTTGCAATCTTCCTCCGGAGATTTACCACAGACCGTGCAGGTACCAAATTTATCCTTCACCATAGGATTGTTGGTCGCACAGGTTCCCCTGAAATCCTGCCCTGTTACCACCTGGCGGAGGTTAATCATAATAAAAGAGATACCGAAGACTACGGCAATAATGGCAAAAATGGCCAGGAACTGAGTCATAACAATCGCTTCTTTATTTTATAACATCACAATCCGTACAATGGTTTGCTACTACTCCCTGCCAGAGCTCAACTATTCCGACAGAGAGAAACCGGATGAAACTGTGATTTATATTTTGTCAGAGTCACTACATTTGCAAAGGTAGACAAATCCCTTCTCATCAACCTGCTAATTGTTAATACTATGAAGACAGAAAAACGCATTGCCATAAAGCTCCAGTCCTTTGAGCGACTCCTGGGTATCATGGATGAATTACGTGAAGGTTGTCCGTGGGATCGCAAACAAACCATGGAAACCCTGCGAAATCTGACCATCGAAGAAACTTATGAATTGGCAGATGCCATTCTGGAAGGGGACATGGACGGGGTGCAGGAAGAGATAGGAGATCTGATGCTACATATGGTATTCTATGCCCGCATAGCGGATGAAAAAGGAGCATTCGATATAGCAGACGCACTCAACGCAGTATGTGACAAACTGATTGAACGACATCCACATATCTATGGAGACATCTCAGTGGAAGGAGAAGAGGAAGTGAAACAGAATTGGGAAAAGATCAAATTGAAAGAAGGAAAGAAGTCTGTCCTGTCGGGAGTACCAAATTCGCTTCCGGCCATGGTAAAAGCGTACCGAATGCAGGAAAAAACCAAACAGGTTGGTTTTGAATGGAAAGATAAAGAGCCGGTCTGGGACAAGGTCAGGGAAGAGCTGGAGGAATTCAGGCAGGCCATGGACAACCCCGAAGCTTCCCGTGAAAAACAAGAAGAGGAATTTGGCGACATTCTCTTTTCGTTGATCAACTACGGAAGGTACCAGGGCCTTGATGCAGAAACCTGTCTGTCAAGAGTCAATACCAAGTTCAAGAACAGGTTTGAATACATTGAAAACCATGCGAACAAAGCTCTTCAGGACATGTCACTCGAAGAAATGGATGTGCTGTGGGACGAGGCCAAATCAATTCAGTCAACACCTGATTGACGTCGATAATTTATTCATCTGCCCCGTATAACAAGTTTATCACCTCGGGTTGAATAATTTTATATCTTTGCCGCGCTATAACTGATTGATATAATCACTAATGGTAAAATTTATTTAAAATGGCAGAATATCTCAGCAAGGAAAAAGTAGCTGAAATCTTTAAGGAATACGGTGGTTCTGAATCTAATACGGGATCAGCCAAAGGTCAAGTCGCCCTGTTTACATACAGAATCAAGGGACTTTCTGAACATCTACAAGCAAACAAGAAAGATCACTCATGCAGGAGAACTCTCTTGTCACTGGTGGGTAAGCGTAAGAGACTTTTGAACTTTATTGCCCAGAGAGACATTAATGAGTATCGAGAATTGATTGAACGCCTTGGACTGCGTAAGTAGATTAACAGTCATATCTATTACTCTAAGGGAGATAATTCAAATACATCGTTTGCCAGATGTAAGGCCGTTGCCACAGGTAGTTTCAATGTCTATAAGGCATAATGATCACAATATTCAGTAATATCACTAAACAGGTGCGAACGTAAACATTATGGGAAATCAAATTCCAATTTCAACATCCTTTAATCTGCCAGATGGCAGGGAAGTCACTATCGAAACCGGAAAATTGGCTACACAGGCCGATGGATCTGTCGTGGTGAAAATGGGTGATACCATGCTTTTTGCATCTGTTGTATCCAATACGGAGCCGAGAGAAGGAGCTGCTTTCTTCCCGCTTTCGGTAGATTATCAGGAAAAGTATGCTTCAGTAGGAAGAATACCTGGCAATTTTTTCCGTCGGGAAGCCCGTTTATCTGATTATGAAGTTTTGATCTGCCGATTAGTAGACAGAGCCATTAGACCCTTGTTTCCGGATGGATATATGAACGATACACAGGTGATCATTAATTTGATCTCCGCAGATCAGGATGTAATGCCGGATGCACTGGCTGCTCTGACGGCTTCTGCTGCTCTATCTGTATCAAATATTCCCTGGGCTGGCCCGATCTCTGAAGTGCGGGTTGCACGGATCAATGGCGAATTTGTAGTTAACCCAGGTAGGACTGCCCTGGAGGGTGCTGATCTGGATATCATTGTGGCAGCTACTCTTGAGAATGTGATGATGGTAGAGGGTGAAGCTAACGAGTGTTCTGAGAAGGATTTGATCGAGGCCATCAAGATCGGTCATGAGGCTATCAAAGTCCAATGTAATGCCCAGCTTGATCTGGCCAAAAAGGTTGGTGATGATGCATTGATCAAAAGGGAATTGCCAGCTAAGGAAGAAGATGAGGAATTAGAAAGTTACATCAAGGATTTTGCAACTGATAAGATTCTGGATATAGCCAGGGGAGCTTTGGACAAGAAAGCTCGTAAGGAAGGATTCAAGCAGATTGCTGAAGACCTGGTAGCAAAACTCGAAGAGGAGAAAGGAGAGGAGTATCTGGAGGAGAAAAAATCTTTGGTCAGTTCCTATTTGGACAAACTCAAGAAGGAAACCATCCGCAAGATGGTTCTTCAGGAAAAGAAAAGACTGGACGGTAGAAAATTTGACGAAGTCAGACCAATATGGTGCGAAATTGATTACCTGCCTGCTGCCCACGGTTCGGCCTTGTTTAACCGGGGTGAAACCCAGTCATTGACATCACTGACCCTGGGCTCGAAAGTAGATCAGGGATTGGTAGATACAGCACTTGATTACAATCACAGCAATTTTCTGCTGCATTATAACTTCCCCGCATACTCAGTAGGGGAAGTCCGGCCCATGCGTGGTCCGGGCAGACGTGAGGTAGGTCACGCAAACCTGGCCGCCCGGTCTCTTAAGTCTCTGTTGCCGGAGGACCAACCTTACACGATCAGGATTGTTTCTGACATACTGGAGTCAAACGGCTCCTCATCGATGGCTACTGTTTGTGCAGGTTCTCTTGCCCTGATGGATGCCGGAATTCACTTGAAGTCTCCCGTATCCGGGATCGCCATGGGTATGATATCAGAAGGAGATGATATAGCCATCCTGTCCGATATTCTTGGTGACGAAGATGCCCTTGGTGATATGGATTTTAAGGTGACAGGTACGAGTAATGGTATTTGTGCTTGCCAAATGGATATCAAAATAGATGGCTTGCCATATGAGATGCTGGAAAAAGCTCTTGAGCAAGCACGCCAAGGTCGAATGCATATCCTGTCTGTCATGAATGATGTGATCAGTGAACCGCGTGAAGATCTTAAACCTCATGCACCGAGAGTGGTTCAACTCACTATTGATAAGAGCTATATTGGTGCAGTCATTGGCCCCGGAGGTAAAGTAATCCAGGATATCCAGGAAAGGACCGATACGGTAATATCCATCGAAGAGGTCGACAATAAAGGTATTGTAAACATTTCTAGTTCGGATAAAGATGGAATTGAGAAGGCCCTGGCCATGATCAACAAGATCACCTTTACTCCAGAAGTAGGTGGTGTTTATGATGCTGTTGTCAAGACTTTGGCACCATACGGCGCCTTCGTGGATTTTCATGGTAAGAGCGGTCTGTTGCATATTTCGGAGATATCACATTCCCGCGTCAATAAAGTAGAAGACGTGTTTAAGGAAGGTGATCCCGTGCAGATAAAAGTTATTGGTGTGGACGAAAGAACCGGAAAGATCAGACTTTCCAGGAAGGCTCTCATTCCACGTGATGACAATGATCGGAACAACAGAAATCACAACAGAGGACAAAATCGCGATCACAACCGGAACAATAACCGCTAGTTCCTGCTGATTAACCTGATCTATAGACGCACTTTCTTACCGTCTAGAGTCGCAGGATTGGTTGCCTCCTGGATTTCGGTTGACCAGTTGGAAACAGCATATTTCGCATTCCCTTGCTTCCTCTTTACTTGATTTTGCCTGGCCTCAGGCAAACATATTTTTAGTTACCGGCGTTATTTTGGGTAAATGGAAACTTTTTTGTGGAGGCAGTTGTCTATTATTGCAGACAGTCCTTCGTAAAAGACCGTATGTGTTGTAATCCCATTTGTTAAAGCCAAATAGCTGTAGCATTCATGAGGCAACTGAAGATCACGAATAAGATCACCAATCGTGAAAGTCTTGCTCTTGACAAGTACCTGAACGATATCAGTAAGATCCCTCTTTTGAATGCTGATGACGAAACCAGACTTGCCAAGAAAATCAAGCAGGGTGACACAGAGGCACTTGATACCCTAACCAAGAGTAACTTGCGTTTTGTCGTATCTGTAGCCAAACAATACCAGAATCAGGGGTTGTCGCTCAGCGACCTCATTAACGAAGGTAACCTCGGCCTGATGAAGGCTGCCAAGAGATTTGATGAGACCAAGGGCTTCAAGTTTATATCCTATGCTGTCTGGTGGATAAGACAATCTATACTCCAGGCCATTGTCGAATATTCCCGACTGGTGCGATTGCCATTAAATAAGGTGGGTCAATACAACAAGGTGAATGAGGCCATTACCTATTTCACTCAGGAATTTGAAAGAGAGCCGTCCGTCGAGGAATTGGCTGATCTGTTGGATATGACACCAAATGAAGTGAATACGGTACTGAAAGGCAGCGTAAGGCACTTATCTGTTGATGCGCCAATCAATGACAATGACGAAAACTCGACCTTGTTGGACGTGATATCCATGGATGAGAGTCTGGGACCGGATCTTAAACTGATGGAAGAATCTCTACAACGAGAGGTCCACAGCGGTTTGTCAATGCTTTCACCCCGCGAAGTGGATGTACTCGTTGCTTATTACGGGCTCAATGGTTCCAATTCCCGGACCCTGGAAGAAATAGGCGAACTGTATGGTCTTACTCGAGAACGTGTAAGACAAATCAAGGAAAGAGCGTTGCGTAGACTACGCAGATCCTATAACCGCAATGCCCTGAGATCCTACCTGGGGAAATAGTCCTTTCCTCCTTAAATGAATGCAGGGTAGCACACACCCGGACGATTAACTGTCGGTCTTAGCCGGTAGTTTTGACCTGATCCCGGCAAGGTAAAACACCACTTCGTGTATACCCTGTATCATAAAGATCAGCCGTTGATTGACATCCATCACTTCGTCGATTTCAAAGGCACGGGGTCTTACACTTACATCTCCAACCGGCAAAATAAAGCTCCCCACATTGACGTCCCCCACGTAAATGGGATAACGCTCATAGCCGCCACGATCCACCCGTCCGACAACATCTCCTTCACGATCCTTAAAAGTACCCTCCGGATGGATGGCACCCTGGTGTTCTTCATTAACGAAAACCTGGGTAGCCTTTGATTTTATCCGGTATACGAATTCATACTTGGATGTCTGGCAGAACAACACGGCATTCTTACTGGTTGCGGGATATTCCCTGTAGTGATAATACAACATGGGTTCATGATAGATCGACTGAATGACACCTTGCACGGTCCTTCCAAAGCCCTTGCGCGATACCTTGTCCTGTTCGATGAGCGAGAGCAGTTCCAGTTCGTCCTGCTCCCAGGGTACCAGCTCTTCCTTCCATTTTCCGGCTTCATCTCTGAATTTCTGCACATCAGTGTTGATTTTGTTACTTCCTGGCTGAAAGCCGAAAAACCATTTATTCATGAAGTAGACACTGACAATAAAGGTGACTATTGCTATAATGCTGAACATCAAAAAAAATCTCTGATTTTCAAGAAGGAACTAAAGATAAGAATGTTTAATCCACTGTGTTAGCAGGGTCCCTGGGAAGGTGTTGATAAACTCAGGTTGATGCTGCAGCCGTAAATCATTGTGCCTGACGAGGCGAGACGAGGAAAGATACCG
>JAUILF010000281.1 GCA_030433135.1 Bacteroidia bacterium
AAAAAGGATAGCCTTTTTCCTTCTCAGGACAGACTGGAACTTATGCATGATGGTGTCACACAGTTACAAATGTGGCTCAAAGACCTTTTACGTGCGGGACTGGTTAATTTCGATTTTTCGGAGGAATCTCTACATGATTTGTCTTCCCGGATGGTGGATGCGAAACTGGGTGGAATAGCAAGAAGAATAAGACTGTTAGGGGAACTGGATCGGTCCGAGGCAGGCTGGTCAGCATTCATTACCAGGGAACTTTCTCAATTATATTTGTTTTCCAGGAGCTTTTCCAGATTGGATGAGCTTTCTCCACCCATGCAACAAACTGTGCTGGCAGAGGCTGGTTTCAATATTCGTAAAGAGGACTTGCCATCGGAGGGAGCTATTGATGATCACTACCTGCTTCTGGGACAAAGAGAATACCGTGAGGATCAGTTAACTGTTCGTCGATCCTGGATTGTCGGTAGATACCACCGACGATCGGCATTACTTCTTGAGTTTAGTTGGGGCAGGACCCCATTTACTACTGAGTGGTCTTTTGCCAAGTGCTATTCCGGTCGACTACTGTTTTTTCCGTCATCATTTCCCCTCCGGGCTCACCTCACGAAAGTGACTTCCCAAAAACGACCCGTGTTTGAAATGCCGGCTTATCAATCTATTTCCAAGTTTTTAAAACAATACGCCCGGGCTATTTCTGCTAATCCATGGCTTAGATATTTTCCGGCCGCCTTCCGACAAATGTACTTTGAAACCTGTGATGGAAGCTTCTACCTGCGAGATAATGAGGGTAATACATTACCCGTTAAGACAGGTGATGAGGAAACATCATGGTCTTTGATGTCGATTGGTGGTGGACATCAGTTGGCCCTTTTCGGCGAATGGAATGGCCTGGAGCTGAGAGTCCTTTCCTTTGAAAACGAGGGTCGGATTCATCCTTTGGTTTGAAAGTGGATTCTGACCTCAGAGTTGCTATTGGGAGTAGATACTGGCCAATGCATCGCTGAGATCTTCACTACCATTCCGGCTAAATTTTACACCACTGATTTTGGCTGCTGTATACGGTCTTCGATGTATTTTCCTATTTTCGATGGCATCTAAATAACTGGATTTTTTCAATATCATGGGAAGAAGTCAATTTATCCTTTACCTGGTACTTGTGTTCCTGTTTGCCTGCCAATCAGGACCTGAGAAGGCCGGGCAAGAAAGTGAAGAAATGAAAGCAAATATTTCCGTCACACCGTTTGGAGAAACGCCGGAAGGAGAGGCCAACCTTTACACGCTGGTAAACGAGAAGGGAATGAAAGTGGAGATCACCAATTATGGAGGTATTGTCACATCTTTATTGGTACCTGATCGACATGGTAAGTTTGAGGATGTGGCACTTGGGTTTGACAATATTGATGATTACCTGGCTGAACACCCTTATTTTGGAGCCATCGTAGGAAGATATGGCAACCGCATCGCAGGAGGACAGTTTACCCTGGATGGAACTGAATACAGCCTGGCGAAAAACGATAATGAAAATCATTTGCATGGAGGTGACCGGGGCTTTGACAAGCACCTTTGGGATGCGGAAATAGTGACAGGTAGTCTACCTGTTCTGAAACTCACACGCACCAGTCCGGATTTGGAAGAAGGTTATCCGGGCAATCTGGATGTAGCTGTAACCTATACCCTCGACAACGAGAATGTACTTACGATTGATTACGAAGCCACAACTGACAAAGCCACTATCATTAACCTGACCAATCATACCTATTTTAACCTGGCGGGACAGGGTGAGGGAGATATTCTGGAGCAACTGCTTACCATCAATGCAAGCCGATATACACCGGTTGACGAAGGACTTATCCCTTTGGGCACCCTGGATTCTGTCGCAGGAACGCCCTTTGATTTTAGAGGACAAACTATGATTGGTTCCAGAATTGATGAAACCAACGAGCAGTTGGAACGGGGTGGAGGATACGACCATAATTATGTCCTGGACAAGGAACAGGAAGGAGCTCTGGAGCTGGCTGCGAAAGTTCACGAGTTCAATTCCGGACGGACTATGGAAGTTTATACTACCGAGCCTGGTATTCAATTTTACTCTGGTAATTTCCTTGATGGTACGCTCACGGGAAAGGGAGAAAAGACTTATGGTCACCGGGCCGGTTTCTGTCTGGAGACACAACATTATCCCGACTCTCCAAATCAGAGTAATTTTCCTTCTGTGATCCTGAGGCCCGGAGAGACCTATTCAACTACGACACAATACAGGTTTTCTGCGATGTAGTATCATGTGGTATGAGTTCACAAAAACTTAAAATAAACAAACTATAATATGGCTTTTACGCTGACTAAGAACACCAGAATTGGATGGATTGGCACCGGGGTAATGGGTGTTTCTATGGCAGGACATCTTCGCCGGGCTGGTTATGAATTGAATGTATACAATCGGACAGAAGCTAAGGCAGAGCCCCTGTTAAATGCCGGTGCAGTCTGGAAGGATACCCCCGGAGAGGTAGCAGCAAATAGTGACATAATATTCACCATAGTGGGTTTTCCTGAGGATGTGGAGGAAGTGTATTTCGGGGATAATGGCATTATAAGTGGTATAAAGGATGGAAGCCTTACAGTGGATATGACCACCACAGCACCTTCACTGGCGGTGAGAATCAGTGAAGAGTTGTCAAAGAAAAATGTAGGAGCTATTGATGCTCCTGTATCAGGAGGCGACGTAGGAGCCAAGAATGGAACTTTGTCCATCATGGTAGGGGGAGAAAAGCAAGATGTGGATGCCATCATGCCTCTCCTTGATCTGATGGGAAAGAATATCATCTATGAAGGGAAGGCGGGTTCGGGTCAGCATACTAAGATGTGCAACCAAATTACGATTTCCGGCACTATGATTGGGGTATGTGAGAGCCTCTTATATGGCCATAAGGCAGGCCTCGATCTTGAAGTAATGCTCGCTGCGATCAGTGGGGGAGCTGCTGGCTGCTGGTCACTTAACAACCTTGCGCCCCGGATTGTGGAGGGTGATTTTGAGCCGGGGTTCTATGTAGAGCACTTTGTAAAAGATATGGAAATTGCTCTAGCTGAAGCCAGGAGAATGGACCTGGCGCTCCCAGGATTGGCATTGGTACATCAGTTGTATAAGGCTGTTGAAGCACAAGGCTATGGTCGCAAAGGAACCCAGGCCCTTGCATTGGCGCTGGATCACATTAATAATGTTTCCCGATAAAATAAATACAAAATGAGGACTGCTGCCTTCGTCCCGATATTTATATTCAGCCTGGCATCGATCACTCTTTGGGGCCAAGCACCCAGGGTCATTATCTCTTCAAATGCCAATAGTAGCACCCATGGACTCTATGTTTTTTCATGTGACACCCTTGACGGCAAACTGTCCTTAATCAGTAAGACTGCCGACGTTACGCGGTCCTCCTATCATAATATGCATCCTGCAAAACCCTTCTTGTACTCTGTGGGCGAAAATGAAGTGCGAGCCTTTTCCATAGACCCTTCCGGTGTATTGACAATGATCAATAAAGTCTCATCAATGGGAAACGGACCATGCTATGTTTCAGTAGACCAAACCGGTAAGTATGCCTTTGTAGCTAACTATAGTGGGGGTAGTATTGCTTCCTATACCATCAGGGAGGATGGAAGTTTGAGTGAAGCCATTAATGTAATCCAGCATGAGGGATCTTCAGTGAACAAGGATCGACAGGAAGCAGCACACCCTCATTTGATCACGGTCTCTCCCGACAACGAATTTGTTCTGGTTCCTGACCTGGGTATGGATCAGATAGTAGTGTACAGACTGGACGTCAGATCCGGAAAGATGCATAAGCACAGCAATGCTTCAGTGGCACCCGGAGCCGGTCCAAGACACCTGGAATTTCACCCCAATGGCGAGTATGTTTACGTTTTGAATGAATTGAATTCAACCGTTGATGCCTTTTCCTGGAAGGATGGTGAGATGAAACTAATCGAGACTTATCAGTTGCTTCCCGGAGATTTTACCGAATTTAACAAGTCGGCAGATATTCATTTGACCTCGGATGGACGGTTTTTATATGCCAGTAACCGCGGACATGACAGTCTCACGGGTTTTAAAGTCTTGTCTGACGGTAGATTGGAAATGATAAATCGTTACAAAACCACCGGTGAAACACCCCGCAATTTCTTCATCCTGCCGACAGACAGACATCTCTACGTTGCCAACCGACAGTCAGATGAAGTGGTTCTTTTCTCCATTGATCCCAGCTCGGGTGACCTGGAACCAAAAGCTACTTACGATAGTTTGCCCGGAGCTCTCTGTATCAAGATGATTGAGAACCGGTAACCGGATTAATGGTGAAAGGGACCTGAGAATTCTTATAGAGTGCCTTAATCCCGGATTATTCATTGGGGTTTCGCTATGAGAGTTAAATAGGCAATAAAGACGGGCCTGTCTGGCCGCCAGGCAAGATGCTCCAAGTGCTTTTTGACTCATGACCGAATGATCTCGAAGAGTCGAGCACGACAGTGCTAGAAATGAGGGAACCCTGTCCGACTGGCCAGGCGGGCGCGAAAGCGGGTGGGCTAGCCATGGTCACCATTATAGCCTGTCCCGCCAAAGGCGGGAGTGAGAATCAAAAAGTGCTTATGTGCCCGTATTTGCAGCCCGCCTGGCCAGCCATGGCGGACAGGCATATTTGGCTCGCAATAGAAAGGCCTAATGCATAGTCCGGGATAGTCCGGGTTAATGTCTATTATTCATCGTATGACTCCCTTCGCGTGGTGAAAAGCACCTCCTGGTTTTCCGGTAGGGTATCAACCAGGATCCAGTGCACCACCTGGGCCCATGGCTCGCAACCTCCACATTCTCTGATTGTTATTCGACACTCTATGAGATCTTCCTCCTGTTGTTCCAACACCTCCCGTCGATATGTTCTGCTACATCCCGAACCACCCGTAAGAACTGCTAACATAGAATACTGACCAAAGTCGACAGGAGTGATGACACAATCTTCAATTCCGGAGAATACAGTATTCAGAAGTTGTTCATACTCACTGTCTGACCTGATAACGACACCATCAGTGAGTTGGTCGTTTTGATCAATAGTGAGTATGCAACTGTCGGTTACCTGGATGAGCTCCAGGGCAAGTCCGGCTAACTCATCCTCTTCGGGACATTCCTGATCACCCTGTACCTGGTTATCAGTAGGAAGTCCTGTATCATCTTTATCACAAGATGATAGTGTCAGAAGAAAAATGATTGTACTCAAAAGGATTGTGATACTTCTCATACTATGGTAGACGTCAGATTTTCCTAAAACGATGGGTCTGGCAGCCCTATTTCGTAAGTGGCTTTACTTAAGGTAAACTGTTTTCACATTTACAAATTCCCTGATACCATGTAGTGACAACTCCCGGCCATAACCACTTTCCTTTATTCCCCCAAAAGGTAGTCTAGGATCTGATTTTACTTGTTCATTGACAAAGCAAGCTCCGGCTTCAAGGTGATCCCGTGCAATCTCTTCGGCTTTCTTAATGTCTTTACTGATGACACATGCTCCCAGCCCAAAAGGAGTATCATTAGCCAGGTTGATGGCTTCATCCAATGAATCAACTTTAAATACGACAGCGACCGGTCCAAATAACTCTTCATGGTAGGCTCGCATTCCCGGTCTGACATCCGTCAGAACAGTGGGTGGATAAAAAGCTCCTTTCTGATCCGGTATCTCACCACCCAAAACAACCCTGGCTCCGGCTTTCACGGAGTCTTTCACCTGCTCGTGTAATTCGTCTCGCAGCTCGATCGATGCCATCGGCCCCAAGTCAATTGATGCATCGGATGGATCACCCATTTTTTGACTGGACATAGAGTCCCTGAACATGGTAATGTATCTTTCAAATTGTTCTCCTACCACAATGAATCTCTTGGCACCAATACAGCTTTGTCCACAATTTAGCAACCTTCCGTTGGTGGAAATATCCACGGCCAGAGCGAGGTCTGCATCTTCCAGAATTAGGTATGGATCACTTCCACCCAACTCGAGCAGGCTCCTCTTTAGGTGCTTACCCGCAGCAGCTGCTACTGCTTTTCCGGCCGGGCCACTGCCGGTCAGTGTTACCGCCTTTACGATCGGATTTGCGATGACATCCTCCACTTTCTTTCCAGGAATCAAAAGGGTCCTGAAGACATCATCAGGAAATTTGGACATCTTGAAGATTTCTTCAATGGTTATGGCACATTGTGGTACGTTGGATGCATGTTTCAATATGGCCGTGTTTCCAGCCATCAGAGTGGGTGCCGCAAAACGAAATACTTGCCAAAACGGAAAATTCCAGGGCATGACTGCCAATACCGGACCCAATGGTTGATAGGATACAAAGCTTCGTGAAGCATCTGATTCAATGATCTCATCCTGCAGAAATGTCTGTGCGTGATCGGCATAGTACCGGCAGACCCAAGCGCATTTTTCGACCTCGGATTTAGCTTCTACACTACGCTTTCCCATTTCCTCAGTCATCAATGAGGCCCATCTGGACTTCTTGGTTTCCAGAATATCCGCTACTTCATGCAGCCATGCACTCCTTTGTTTCCATTCAGTGTGGCGATAGCTTTGAAAGGTTAAGTGCGATTTTTGTAGTATATCCGAAACCTGATCCGCTGTATGTTCAGGAACGGATTTGGTTACTTGTCCATGGTAGGGGTTGATACTTTTCAGCATATTGATGTTTATTGCATCTATGAGACAAGTTGTTTGCAGATAAAGTTCTCAATTGAGAGTGCAGGGCGACCTGTGAGTTTAGGGATCCTCGACGTCAATCCACTTGCCATTTAACATGACTTTGCTGACTCGTCTAATATTTGAGATGTCCTCAATTGGATTTCCTTCCACCAACAACAGATCTGCCAGCTTGCCTTCTTCAACACTTCCCAGGATATCCTCAATACCGAAGAACTTCGCATTTCGCAGGGTCGCTGCATGGATAATTTCATTGACGGGTATGCCGCATTCGGCCCAAAGTTCCATTTCATTGTGGTAAGCACCGCCGAATTTATCATAAGGGGAATGGGAATGTGAACCCACTACCAGTTTTACTCCGTGGTCATACAGGGTCTTGTTATAGGCCAGCATTTGAGTAAACCCCAGAAGTTTTGTGGTATCCGGTTCGTCCGGGTTCATCTGATATTCAAAAGCACCCAATGTTGGACAAACGTAGGTGCCTTCCTTTGCCAGAAAATCAGCTAAAGCAGTGGCTTCGGCCTGTCCGGTGTCAATCGATGCCCACATTTCATACCTACCCATTCTGCGGTGATTGTTGTCTTGCAATATGGTCTGTTTATAGGTTTCGGCTTCTCTCTTGGGAACAATGGAAGAACCCAGAGAGGTAATGTGCTCCAGTCCGTCGAGTCCGGCGGTTACCCCTGCATAGATGTCTGTGATTTCAAGATGGGCGGTGACAGGTATTCCAATTTCATGAGACGTTTCACAAATCTGTTCGATAATCCCCAGCGAGCAACGAAAATATACCTTGATAGCAGAAGCCCCTTGTTTTGCGAATAAACGCACATTGTGATCCGCTTCTTCGCGGTCTCTCACAATTACTGAATTGGCGGGATAGGCAGGATCATACATATCAAAGTGTGGTCCTGTCAGATACAACCGGGGAATGTCCTCACCCGATGCCCTCACATTAGCATAAGTTTCGATCCAGGCTCCGGGGTCTCGCAGGGACGTAATCCCCCTGCGTAGAAAAGCCAATACCAGCCTGTTGCTGTTAAGGTGAAAATGTGCATCGATCAATCCTGGCAGCAAAGTCATACCGGACCCATCGATAATCTCGGCTTCAGCCGGGACTTCCAGTTGATCCATAGAACCGACCCAATCAATGATTTCATTCTTAATAATAACCAGCCCGTCCTCCACCGGTTTGCCTCCCCTGCCATCGATGATCCTCACATGGGTGATGGCCTTCATACCCTCACCGCTATCTATATGGGTAAGATTAACCGGGTTAATAATGGATTCAGGAGACTGGGCCCGGATCGATGTGTAAATGAGACAGAGACATATGAGCTTGAAATATTGAATATACATTACAGGTTAATTTGATGGTTGACTCAAAATTTGGCCCACAGCTTCCATGCTGCTCTTTAACTGAGCATACTTGATTTTCTGAACCGGTTTTTTCTTGCCTATAGCCAGGTCAGCTGCGAGGGC